>JAZSMM010000129.1:0-3255 GCA_045535895.1 Treponema sp. | reverse complement strand
TACCAGAATCCTAAAAAACTGCTCCATTGCCAAAGGGAATGTGAGCTTGAACATGGGCAATGCACCACGATTCAGTCTTTGTTGCGACATGGTATGGATATTATGTTTTTTTACAAATAAATGCAATATCGCATGGAATATATTTGCACTACATGTGCATACGCAATCCCAATGTCATGCCGTGGCAGAACATGTCGTCGCAGGGTTCGCTTGGGTCGTCTACTTTCGTTGGTGCAGCCCCGTCGCTGTATGGTTCGGAATGCTCGTCTGAAACAAAGGAAGTCCTTAACTGGTAGCCGCAGAAAAACTCCCATCTGCCTTTTAGAAATCCGATTTGTGCGTCGAACTGGTTCAGTGAGTATTCTCCGGGCAGGTTCTGGTAGTCCACACGCAGATGCACTCCAATGGGCTTGACGGGGTAGGAGTCCAGAACCGCTCCCACGGCAAAACCTGACTTTTGGCTGTATTCCGGGCTGAAGTCGTACAACCATTGAAGATACCATGCCAGGCTTGCCCCTTGCGACTGGAAGATAGAGAAAATTCCGCCAAGTTTGGTCTTGCCGAAAAACTCCGGATTGTCGTCCACGAGGTTGGCAGGGCTAAAAGTCCAGTTGGAATTCAATCCCATGTCAAACGGGAAAGTCGAACCTTCGATTTCAAGGCAGGGACCGAAGAATTTATACAAGAATCCCCTGAAGGTTGCCTGTGCCGTTATTCCGGCGTCGTATGCATAGAATAACGAACTGTCCAGTGTGAAGCGGCATGATTTGCCCGTGTCTATCTTAAAGGAAACATAGGGAGCTTCCGGGGAATACGGATAATCTGAGAACGTACAGAAAAGGTTGTTGATTGCCCAGCCGCCCGCCAAAAGGATTCCAACAAAATCTATGAAAAGAGAGTTCGCCTCCTCTAGGTTTTCTTCCCTGCTGGACAGGTTTCCGGCTTGAATTTTAAAGGCAGGTTCTTCTGCGAAAAGCATAGTTGCGGCAAGCGTCATGCAAACCAATTGCAGGATTCTCTTTTTCATGTAAAGCCTCCGTTCTGCGATTGCTACGGAAAAACTGTAGCAGTTTTTTTTTGTGCTGTAAACGTTTTTTTTTAAAAATAACCATGGTTCGCAAAAAAATAACCATGGTTACCTTTTTATATAAAACTAATATTGTGTGGATATGTTTTTCCAGGATTTCACAGTTGCAATCAAAGCAATTTGCATTTTTGGCAAGCAAATTCCGCTTGTGTTTGTTTTTGGAAATGGATTATAATTACGCCATGCGAATAGCGATGTTTTCAGATTGTTATTTTTTTAAGGTATAGGGTGGTCGTAGATTTATGAACATTGCATTGTTTTCGGATTCCTACGCACCGTCAAAAAACGGTGTGGTTACCGTTATAATCCAACTGCGGAAAATGCTGGAGCAGATGGGACATCATGTTGTCGTGGTGGCCGTTGGTACGGGAGAAGATGACGACCAGAATGTCTTGACGGTTCCTTCCGTGCCGCTTGGCCTTGGAACGGACCAGATGATGGGATTCCCCCACATGCGAAAAATATTGAATTTCCTAAAGGAACATTCCATCCAAATTATCCATTGCCACACAGAATTCTATGTCGCCCATGCGGCAAAGACGACTGGCAGGAAACTGCACATTCCCGTGGTCGTCACCACCCATACAATGTGGGAGGACTTCTATATATATTACTTCCCGTTGGCAAAATACGTTATCCCCGTCCAACTTATAAGAAAAATCACCCGGAGATTGTACAAAAAATTCTATGCCATGATAAATGTCTCTGAAAAGGCGGAAAAGTATTTCAAGGAACCTTTCATGCTCCCCCATATTCCGTCCGCAATAATTCCCAATGCCATTGATGTGTCGGCGTTCAAAAAAAGAATCGCTTCTGAACAGGACATTGCCAGAATCAGGGGAAAATGGGGGATAAAAGAAGACGATGTGGTTCTTCTTTTTGTGGGCCGCATCGCAGAAGAAAAACGTGTGATTGAACTTTTGGACATATGCTGCGACGTCATATCCAAAAATCCTTGCGCCAAACTCATGTTTGTGGGCAACGGACCTGCATTCGACCATGTGGAAAATCTTGCCGCAAAAAAGGATTGCAGGGAAAGGATTGTGTTCACAGGATATGTGGACTGGAGTGACGTTAATTCTTACTATAAATTGGGTGATGTTTTTGTCACGGCCTCCATGTCGGAAATGCATTCCATGACCATTTTGGAAGCAATGTTCTCCGGGCTTCCGGTTGTGGCAAGGGACGACACAAGCTACCACGACACCGTGATTGACGGGGTAAACGGATTTCTTGCCGAATCGGATGAACAGATGGCTTTGCGTATAGAAGAACTTGTCCAAGATGCGGAGAAAAGGGCTTTGTTTGCGCAAAACAGCGAAAAGATTTCAGTGGGTTTTTCCATAGAGACTCATACAAAAAAAACCGTTGCGTTCTATCAAATGGTGTTGGACTCGTTCCCCCAAATCATGGACGAGTCCAAACTAAGGAAGACCGTAGCAGAGATTTCGTAATGTCCATGAAACCCAATGTTTTCTTTACAGATGTTTTGGTTTGTGGTATTCTGCTTGCATGACAATATATGATGCAAAAAGAAAGTTATGTTGGTTTTTGCTGTTTTCATTTTTTGCTGTTGCACGTTTAGTTGCCGTTGTGCCTGGCGCACAAGCACTTGTTCCTGCCGGACATTGGATTTACGACGATCTGGACTTTTTGTGCATGGAGACAGGAACGGTTTCTTTTGCGGTTTCCGCCCCCCGTACTGTGGGTGAAATAAAACTCTATCTTGAAAAAATCGACACAGGGCTGCTTGGAGTTGCAGGAAGGGAAACTTACGGGCGTGTAAAGGATTTTTTGGAAAAGACTTATCCGGGTTTTGAGTCGGGTCTTTTGAACGCAGGTTTGGCTGTAGACTTTGCGCTGGAAGGATATTTTAAAACCAACAAGGATATTGCTTGGAACTATCCTTATCAAAAAAGGCAGCCCCTCGTTGACATTCCTTTTGGCTTCAGCCTTGGCGATTACTTGACTGTGGCGTCATCCGTAACTGTCGCCCAAAACGTAGAATCCCTTGTCGCCCATGACAATTATGTCAACTTTCCTTTCCCTCTTTCAAAGTTCGATGTGAATTTTCCCAGAAGTGCCTATGGAAGTTTTGGGGTAATGCTGTCTGACGACACAGGAATGAACTTCAGAATTGCGAGGGGAGCCCAATCCGTTGGCAATAC
>JAZSMM010000289.1:0-7146 GCA_045535895.1 Treponema sp. | reverse complement strand
GGAATCGTGGTGCATTGCCCATGTTCAGGCTCACATTCCCTTTCGCAATGGAGTAGTTTTTTAGGATTCTGGTATCTTCCATAGACACAATGATGCTCAGTGGTTATTCCGAGCAAGCGGTTGCCGGTGTAGGTCTTGTGGCACAATATGTGTTCTTCTTGAACCTGCTTTTTTCCGTAATCGGTACGGGAACATCCATACTACTTGCCCAGTATCTTGGGGCACAAAAAAGCGACGAGGAGCTAAATCACATAGCACAGGCCAGTTCCGTTATGATAACGATAATATCACTGGTTCTTTCCGCAATCGTAATATTCGGGACAGGGCCGTTGCTTTCATGCTACGACCTTGAACCAGAAGTCCGCCAGTTCGCATGGGAATATTTCGTGATATTCGGTGGGATAGCTTCATTTTTTACCGCATTCAGTTCTTTGCAGGGGGCGGTCCTGCGTTCCTACGGATACACAAAAGAGACCATGTACGTGACAATAATCGCCAACATAATAAACGTCTTGGGAAACGCAATAGCCTTGTACGGTCCGTTTGGACTGCCCGTCCTTGGGGTCAAGGGTGTCGCGGCATCGTCTTCCATCTCAATGGTGGCTTCTTTTATATTGCTTGGAATAATAATACAACGCAAAAAAGACGTGATGTTCAGCATGAAAGGTCTGCGTAAGACACCAAGAAGGGTTTACCAGCTCATTCTTTCTGTGGGAGTTCCCACCGCAGGGGAAAGCCTTTCCTACAATATATCCCAGATAGTCATAATGGCTATGATTTCCACATTAGGAACTTTTGTTATGTCCGCCCAAGTCTATACGCAGACCATAGTCAGGTTCGTGTTCATAATAACAATGGCAATAGGTTCCGCAGTGCAGATAAAAGCCGGCTATTATGTGGGTGCAAGGGAGTACGACACCGCATACCGAAAAATTTTCAAATACTCCGCAATCGCCACCTTTTGTTCCGTGTCCTTTATTTTGCTCACCAACCTCATAAAGTCGCCTGTAATATCCATGTTTACAAAGCAGCCGGAAATAGCACAAATCGTTTCCAAACTGTTGATTGGTTCAATCTACATAGAGTTTGGACGTTCGCTCAACCTGATTTATGTCGGCGCATTGAAGGGCTCTGGCGACATCAGGTTTCCCGTGGGCTACGGGATAATCTCCATGTGGAGCATAATAGTTCTTGGCGGATGGTTTTTGGGAATAAAACTTGGGCTGGGAATAATGGGTTTTTGGCTTGCCATAGGTACGGAGGAAACCTCCAGGGGAATCGTCATGTTGTTCCGATGGAAAAGTCGCAAATGGCAGCAAAACACGTTGGTGTAAAACACGGTTATTGTTACAATTCCTGCAAATATGGTATAGTTAATCACTTGAAACTCAAACAAATTAAGGCGGAACTCTATTATGATTCAATGGGAAAATCTTGACAAATTGGAATCCTACAAAAAGCTCCAATCATTAAAAAACCTTGTGTCCATAAAGGACGAACTTGTAGGCACAGACGGAGCTAAACGAGTAGCAGAATACAATGTGCCAATGGCAGCCGGTTTGACTTACAATTACGCAGCCAAGCAGGTAAACAAACAACTCTTGGCTGTGTTGCAGTCCCTTGCGGACGAAGCCCAACTGACGCAGAAATTTGAAGAACTATACAACGGAGCTGTCATAAACACGGGTGAAAACAGAAAAGTCCTACATCATCTTGCAAGAGGTCAACTTGGAAAAGACGTTATGTACGATGGCAAAAATGCACGGGAATTTTACAAAGCACAGCAGGATGCGATTGCTGACTTCGCAGAAAAAGTTCACAGCGGAAAAATTGCAAACGCCGCAGGTGAAAAATTCACGACGGTCGTCCAAATTGGAATTGGCGGTTCCGACCTTGGCCCACGCGCGATGTACCTTGCATTGGAGCAATGGGCAAAAACCAATAACAAACTCAAGATGCAGGCAAAATTCATTTCCAATGTAGACCCAGACGACGGTGCGGGTGTAATCTCTTGCACCGACTTGAGTCGTTCCCTTTTCGTCCTTGTTTCCAAGAGCGGAACAACACAAGAAACCCTGGCAAACGAACTTTTTGCAAAGGACTTTTTGAAAAAAGCAGGTCTTGACCCTTCAAAGCACATGGTGGCCGTGACATCAGAGACAAGTCCTTTGGCAAACAACCCGGACTACCTGGCTTCTTTTTACATAGACGACTACATTGGAGGTCGTTTTTCCTCTACATCAGCTGTAGGCGGTGCTGTCCTTTCTTTGGCGTTCGGCCCGGATGTGTTTGCGGATTTCCTTGAAGGAGCCAACCAAGCCGATGTAACCGCCAAAGAAACCGACGTGACAAAGAACGCTGCAATGTTGGACGCATTGATTGGAGTGTATGAACGCAATGTGCAAGGATACCCTTCCACAGCTATTTTGCCATACAGCCAGGCTTTGAGCCGGTTTCCTGCACACTTGCAGCAGGCGGACATGGAATCCAACGGCAAGCAGGTGAATCGCCGTGGAGAACCCGTAAACTACGTCACAGGGCCGGTTATTTTTGGTGAACCGGGAACAAACGGACAGCATTCGTTCTACCAATTGCTGCACCAAGGAACAGACGTAATTCCTTTGCAGTTCATAGGTTTTGCAGAAAACCAAAGTTCAGCCGATGTCGTTGTGGACGGTTCCACCAGCCAGAAAAAACTTTGCGCCAACCTTTCCGCACAGATTGTAGCTTTCGCTTGCGGAAAAGCAGATGAAAACCCGAACAAGAATTTCCCCGGCGGAAGACCTTCCAGTCTTATACACGGAAAACAGCTTACCCCGGCGGCCTTGGGTTCTCTTTTGGCCCACTTTGAAAACAAAATCATGTTCCAGGGCTTTTTGTGGAACTTGAACAGTTTTGACCAAGAGGGAGTCCAACTAGGAAAGGTTTTGACAAAGCAAGTTCTTGCGGGAAAAACAGAAGGCGCATTGAAAGCATACGCTGACATTTTTGGAATATAATCAAACCTTACAAAACAAAAAAACTGCATGGCAAGTGAAGTTTCTTCATAACCATGCAGTTTTTTCATCTACACCTGACAACCACCGAAATCATAAAATCCACAAAAAATATGCCACGTAACTTGCAAGCATTACTCCACCCGCCCAACGAGATAGTTGCTTTTTGGGCAAACAAAACAAAAACAAAAGCACCACCGCAACACCAGAAATGATTGTGTCAAAGCGGAATTCCACGGCAAACGGAACGGGAATGATCAAGCTGGAAAGACCCACAACGAACAATATGTTGAAAATATTACTTCCGATTATGTTGCCAACAGCAATGTCGCAATTTTTCTTGGCGGCGGCGGCGACAGAGGTAAAAAGTTCCGGAAGCGATGTTCCCAATGCGACAATCGTAAGCCCGATAAATCTTTCGCTCCAACCCAAAGCCCGTGCAATATTGGTGGCAGACCTAACGACAATATCACTGCCTCCGACAATCAAACCAAGACCGATTATTGTAAACAGCAAAAGCATAACAACAGAAGTTTTTTTACCTTCAACTTTTTTGCTATCGCCTGAATCGTCAAGGATTTCGTCCTGCAACAACGATTGTTGAGACGACCTTTCTTTTTTTGCAGACCAAAAAAGGAAAGCCATATAAGCGGCAAAAATCAGCAAAAGAATTACACCGTCAACACGGCTTATAGTGCCGTTCATGCCCAACAAATAAAGCAAAACAGTTATGCCGATTGTAAGAGGGATGTCCACACGAATAGAAGATTTTGCAACTGAAAGAGGATAGACTAATGCAGACAAACCAAGAATGACAAGAACATTCAATATGTTGCTGCCGACAATGTTGCCTATGGTTATGTCCGCACTGCCCTTTGCGGCAGCCGTTATACTTACGGCGGCTTCAGGGGCACTTGTCCCCAATGCCACAATCGTAAGACCTATGACCAGTTGCGGGATTCCAAAACGATTGGCAATACCTGCAGCACCGTCTACAAACCAGTCTGCACCTTTAACAAGAAAAACAAAGCCAACAACCAACAAAAAAAGTTGTAGAACCATTCCCATATGAACTCCTGAATTCCATTTTAATCTTTTGGATGGATACAAGTCAAGAAAAGCCAAAAACATTTTGGGCAAACCAACGCATGGGAAAATTCGGAGTTTCCGCAGACACACGGTCAATTCTTTTTCAACAGGTGATTTCAAATCAAAACAACACCGGCTGCTTCATCTGGCAGGAATACACAACCCTTTCCGTAATTTTGTCTTCCGATGAAATAACGGAACACAAAACAGGACTTTCAGGGTCGAATGAAACTTCTATGTCTTCGTGCCAATTTGCGTAACAATAAACGCAACCGTTTCTACAGGTATTGTATGCCCCAACATCAATGCTTTCTGCACAACCGCAACCATCCCTTTGATTTTTGTCCTTCTTTAAGTCAAACCGTTTTCCACATATTAGGCTCACAAGTTCTCCGTCAATGCAATGACCGTGCATTATCATCGCTTTGGACAAATCAATTTTTTCACAGCAGGTTTCAAGTTTTATGCCGTGGTCGCTGGCAATTTCCGAAAGAAAAAAAGAAAGCTCACACATTTGCTCTTCCGTGACTTCCTGTATGGAATTTTCTTCCAGACGTTTTTTTATCCTTGTATAAAAGTCCAAGAAACTTATGACACATTTTTCAGTGTGGTTCTCCAACTTTGATGCGATATAGGCAAACCATTTCTTGTGGTACTCCAAGTCGTAGTATTCGGTAAAAAAAATAGGGTCGTACCGCCATACCACCCTTTCCTTGCCGATTTTTGAAGAAATCCTTTGGAATCGCTCAAGTTGGAATTGTTTTTTGGGAATATTTTTTTCAACCAGATGATTATACGAGTTTATTGCGTACTGGAAATAATATTTGTATCCCATGTCGTCCACCATTGACAAATCTGAAATGAATTTTTCAGCAGGATTTTTTGTCCAAAAAACAATACAGTCTATTTTTTCAGGTGACAGGGCAACTTTTGAAACCTGCCTGGGATTCATGGGGTTGCGAACATAAACAAAACCTTCCTTCAACCTGTTGATGAACCAGTCGCCGTAGAAAGCAGGAATGTCTGTACGCCTAGAAACACTAAGAATCATACTGACGTTTTCCTGAATCCATTCCACTTACCGTTGATGTCAAAATAAAGATAGTGAATAAAGTTTGAGCCAATAAAACCAGCCCCACCAGTAATAAGAATGTTGTTTAATTTACGTGCCATATGGTAATCCAAGAAAATTATAATAGTACTTCATTATACAATTACTTTTGAAATACTTCAATTCAGAATACAAATTTTGTCAACCATTCGTGATATTTTCGTTATATACACAATTCGTTATTTTTTCGGATTTGTAATGAACTACTAAGTATCTATTTAAACGGGGGATATTTAGTCGTTTATTAGCGGCTAGTTTTGGAAAAGCTACTTAAGGAACAACCCGTTTTTGCAGTTCTCTTAGGTAGCTTTTTTGTTTTTAAATTCGACTTTGAACAGAGAAATTTTGCTTATTGGGCAGGCGGATTCTCTGTTTGAATTTGTGCAAAAGGAAGTACTATGGTTATTACATTTTCATCTATGAAAGGCGGAGTTGGGAAAAGCTCCGATGCAATTTTGTTTGCCAATAATTTGGCAGCACGTGGATACAAAGTTTTATTCATTGACATGGATACAAACAACTCTGCGACAATTTATTATTGTATGGGAATTGCAAACGAGTTTCCAACTCATAATGTTGCGGAAGCTCTTGCACACAGAACAACTGAAGGTTATAAAATGACAAATGAAGAACAAACCTTCATTCAACAAGAAATATCAAAGCATTAAAGCAACTAAAAATAAAAACTTAATAGCATAAGCTAACTTGATAAAGTAAATATGTGAAAATACAAAGTTTTTAGGAAAAACAAAACAGACTCCCCTAAATGACATTGAAACTGATAATATTTTTCACACCATTTGGAAAGGCTCTTATCCAGCACTTTGGCTTGGAACAGATGATAATTGGGAGTTGTTTTACAATTCTTATGTACAAACATATATTCAACGAGATGTAAGACAAATCCTTAATATTTCTAATGAATTGACTTTTATAAAATTTATGAAAGCTGCTGCTGCACAAACTGGCCAACTTTTAGATTACGCCTCTATGGCAAGAGACGTTGGCGTTGCAGAGACTACAATAAAATCATGGATTTCGGTTTTAAATACTTCTGGAATCATTTTTTTGCTTCAACCTTATTCAAACAACCTTACAAAACGAGCTTTAAAAACTCCAAAAATGTATTTTATGGATACAGGGTTGGCATGTTATTTAACTAGATGGAATAATTATGAAGCATTAGAAGATGGTGCATACGCAGGTGCAATTTTTGAAACTTACGTTATTTCTGAAATTCTAAAATCCTATTGGCATAATGGAAAAGAACCTTTTGTTTATTTTTATCGTGATAAAGAAAAACGAGAAATTGATTTATTAATCGACCAAAACGGAAAATTATATCCAATAGAAATAAAGAAAAAATCAAATCCCGACAAAAACGATATTCGCCATTTTCATGTTATTGAAGATACAATCAAACAACAAAGAGGCGAAGGTTGCGTAATTTGCCTTTCAGAAGAATATTTGCCAATTTCTGAAAATGTTTATTCTGTCCCTGTAAAATTGATTTGATTTTTTTGATTCTAACTAGATTTCTATATATTTTAATTACACCACCCCTTCCCACTCACTTTCCTTAAATCCCACAAGAATAGCTTTTTCTGTAACTAAAATTGGGCGTTTTACCGTCTTTTATATCAACTTCAGAATCTTGGAGGCACCGAGTTTTGAATGTGTAATGAGATAATCCTTTTTCAAAAGGGTCAAAGGTACAAATAAAAATAATGTAGCTTTCGTTTAATGATGTGTCCGCCTGTATTTGTTCAGGACTAACGTTCTCCACAATCACACAATTCAAAGGAGTTTTTACTCTTATTATCATAAATTTCAAAGGACTTTGTTTACCACTGCTGATTTTTACTACAAGGGAAGGATTGAAATTATGAAAGATTAGAGGGTGTTTTTTTGCAAGGTGGATCTTATAAGAAAATATAAAAAAAATCCTGC
>JAZSMM010000183.1:0-8896 GCA_045535895.1 Treponema sp. | reverse complement strand
TTCGCGCTGTTTCATGCCACCTGAAAGTTCTCCTGGAAGGAGCATAAACTCTTCTTTTGTAAAAGACAATCGATATAGAATTTCCTCAGCCGATTTTAATACTGCCTCGTTTTTTTTGTTGGATATTGCATAAATCAAATTTTCGATGGCGTTTAACTGAGGGAATAATCGGTACTCCTGGAATGCAAGTGCTATTTTTCTTTCCTGAGGGAATATCTCTCCAGAAAAACTTTTATCAAGTCCTGAAATAATTCTTAGTAGCGTAGTTTTTCCAATACCGCTTTCGCCAACAATTGCGTATATGCCGGTATCAAAGAAGCCGGCTCGCCATTCTTTACGATTTCCGGAAAACTCAAATGTCCGGACATTATTGCAGGAATGTCTTGGGCTATCAAATGCTTGAACGGTAAAAGCTCCCGGTTCATCAGAGTGTCATAGTCTATTGAAATTACGGGGAGGTTCCCGTGAGAGTCAATCCCGGTGTCGCCGTGCCCCGGAAAATGCTTTGCCGTTGGGATTACACCCGCTGCAATGGAACCGGCTGCAAAGGCCGCCCCAAGTATTCCAGAGTGTTTTGCGTTTTCCCCGAAGGACCTGGGACCTATCACGCTAGAAGCATGGTTTGTGTACAGGTCAACAGTGGGTGCAAAGTTCATGTTTATTCCCAAGGCTCTTAGTTCCCTGCTTATGTAATATCCGCTGTACCAAGCATCTACAGGATAGCCGGAAGCTCCTATGGCAAGGTTTCCTGGTGTGTCGCTGGTGTCTCCTTTGACGTGGCGAATCCATCCACCTTCTTGGTCTGTTGCGACAAAAAGAGGAATCTTGAACCTGCATTGTTGCGATTTTGCTTGCAATGCTGATATGGATTTTGCCACAAGAAAAATATCATCTGTGTTCCATCCAAACACTTTTACGCTGCCAAGACCACGTTCCAAGACCCATCTGTTCAATAGTTCCGAAGGTTCTTGTCCCGCCCAACCAAACATGAAAATTTGTGCCAGTAGTTCTTCGTCCGTCATCCTTGCTACTATTGCATCTGCAAGAACGTCCGCAGGATAATCGCTCCAAAAAGTTATTTCCTCCGGCAAGTCGCCGGGAAGAACATTGGATTTTGTTTGCGCAGCCAACGACATGCAAAGAAAAAAGATTGGAATAAACGTAGCCAAACTTTTTGTTTTATTAAATGCTGGCATTAAATGTAAACCTCGTTGTTTGTTTCTCTTATGTACTTTTCCGCAGAATGAGCTGCGATTGCTCCGTCACTGGCTGCCGTTACAACTTGCCTAAAGGATTTTGAGCGGACATCCCCGGCACAGAACAACCCCGGAATGGATGTGCGCATTTGTTCGTCCGTTACGATATATCCGTCTTCGTCATGTTTTAGGATTGGAACAAGTTCGGTGCATGGGTCTGCTCCTATAAAGATGAACACAGCGTCCATTTCCAAGGAACGTGTTTGTCCTGTTGTGTTGTCCTTGATGATTACGTTCTGTACCTTCCCTTGGCCTTGGATTTCCACCAGTTCGCTGTTGAAGAAAACATCAATGTTTGGGTTTTGTAAAACCCTGTCAGCTACGGCCTTTTGTGCGCGGAATTGGGATTTTCTGTGAATCACTGTTATTTGTGGAGACAAAGTGGAAAGAAAAGTTGCCTCGTCGCAGGCGGAATCCCCTCCACCTACAACAAGAATCTTTTTCCCCTTGAAGAACGGACCGTCACAAGTGGCGCAATAAGAAACCCCTTTTCCGGACAACTCTTTTTCTCCTTTGCAACCCAACTTGCGCGAAGAAGAACCTGTTGCAAGAAGTATCGTCAAGGCGGTGTATTGACCAGAATTTGTACGCACTACAAATTCCTGTGCTATTTTGTCCAATGAAAGAACAGTTTCCGTTTTTATTTCCGCTCCAAAGGTTTTTGCTTGGGTTCTCATGGTTTCAATGAAATCTATGCCTGTGACAGAAGGAAAAACCCCAGGGTAGTTTTCCAGATGCACAATGTTCTGTGCTTGGCCTCCTGTCCCACCGGATTCCAGAACAAGGGTTTTCATGTTTGCACGGGCTGCGTAACCTGCGGCGGACAAACCTGCAACGCCAGCTCCGATGATTATAAAATCGTAAGTTTCATTCATAAATCCAATTATACTCTTTTTTAAAACAAGATACTAGACAAGAGCTTGGTTTTTTGGTACTATTGCTTTCGTTATGGCGCCATGCCCAAGTGGTAAGGGAGCGGTCTGCAAAACCGTTATTCATCAGTTCGATTCTGATTGGCGCCTTGTGAAAGAGACTGCCTTTAAAGTTTTGGCTTTAAGAGGCGGTCTCTTTCTTTTATGGGGAAGGCCGTGGATGCGGGCCGGATTGTTTTCCTTGATGTTGTTCTTCCCGGTATTGAAGATTCCTTCCCTTTTACATATCTCAAAGGGTCAAGGCTGCCTTTTTGTTTAGGTTTGCTTTGGCCTTTTGTTTTTTAAAGTTCTTCCAGTATTTGCAAAAGTTCTTTTTTCAAAGGATTTATGCACTTTTTAGGCTTTATGTGTTCTTGCAATATAGCAATATTATCCGGCATTTTGACAGTTTCTCCGCACCAGTGGCGTATCGTGTCGTTGGAAAACGAAGGATGGTCACGAGCCACCAGAACGACTGCACTTGCTTGTGTGTCGGTTGCTTCGGAATGTTTTCTTGCCGCAGCATAAGCCCCAGCTGTCTCTGGGTCCGCAAATACACCGTATTCCATAAACAAATCCTTGCAGGCTTTTTCTTTTTCTATAGCTGAAACCGGCTGGGGAAAAACCAACCCTTTCATTACCGCAGGATTGGCAAGAAAGACTTCTTCCAACCGTTCCAAATTGGAAGGGCTACCGGGGTTTGCAGGCGGACGTTTTTCCAAAGGAATCACTGCGTCCATCATATGACATTTGCCCATTGAATCAACCGTCAACGACGGAGTGCATTCAGTTATAAAACCGTTTACAGGCAAGGAAAAACGCCAGCCGTACAGTCCTGCAACCAGATTGCCATAGTTCCCCGGTGCCAGAGCATAAAATATATCGCCAAATACTTTTTCCTTTAATCTGGAAAAAGCGTACATGTAAAAGAATGTTTGGGGCAGCAACCTGCCTATATTCATTGTATTTGCCAAAGTAAGCCCGTATTTTTCTACGGCATTTTTGTCCTCAAAAAGCTGCTTTACAAGAACACTGCATTCATCCAATGTTCCTTCTACTTCTACGGGGTATATGTTGCCGCCGTTCCATATGCAGTCGTCCTCTGCAAAGCCTTTCATGGTGTCCTTGCTGTACAATAAAACGGCCTTGAGTCTGGTTTTTCCACGCATGGCATGGGCTACGCTGCTTCCGATTGCTTTGTTGCACACGGCGATAACGGTTGCCGTTTTGTCCTGCATCAGCAATGTGTATTCAAGGCAGGCCGCAAGATAGGATATTCCAAAATCCTTGTGGGAACCCGTTGGTCCTGTGTAAAGGTCAAGCTCGTACAAAGATTCGTCCAGTTGTTTTAATTCAGGACTAAAAGGAAAGGCGTTTGTTGCGATTGCCTCCGATATTATCGGGCTGAATTCTTCTTTTATCATTGCCGAAGTCAACGCGCCTGCCAAAGAAGAAAAACTGGTGTTTTGATTCAGATAATAAATCCATGGGCGTAAATTGCTGGGAGAATTCGGAACGTAAAAACCTCCGTCGCTGCTTATGCAGTTTGTTATTGCCTGGGAAAAACTTACCACGTTGTTGCTGTTTCTTGTGCTAGAAAATTTCAAGAGAACTCCTTGTGTCTTTGTTATATAGAAGTTGGTAGAACCAAATATTTTTTTGTGAACCCGCATGGGCGGTACGTCATTTTTGCCTGCCGTAGCCCTGGATTCCCCAAGTCTTGTTCCCGATTTATTATTTTACTGTTCCGGGCAAATTGATTGCCTGCGAACGATTTACAAATTGGTATACCCCTTTGTAGCTGTTTATTCCTTTTTCAAACACCACAACGAACATAGTGCCTTCGCAAATTGTTTCTCCAAGAGAAAACCCCACTGGCACGCCGTCGGCATATGCAACTATACCGCCCATGCCTAACGTCTCTAATTGTTCCAGGGCAAGCCGGCATTGCGCATAGTCTGCCATGTCGTCGGCATTTCTGGTCTTTTTCCAGCTTTCCAAAACGGAAAGTGCGTCTGCAACCGAATATATGTCCAGTTGCTTTGTTTCCGCCGTATATGCAGAACAAAAAGCGTTCAGCAAGTTCTTTTTTTTATGAAAGTCTTTTCCTTGCAAGGCTGCCAAATCGGTTTTTAGGTATAGGTAGTCAAAGTTGTCTCTGTCCTCCATGATTTGAAAGCCCTTGTCAAAAAGCTGGTCGGAAAATTTGTCAAACAAATCCTGCGGCATGTTTTTCCAGTAGCGAAAACGGGCAAAAAGTTCGTCCAATTGGTTTGCACTTGGAATGTCACCTAAAACAAAGAAAAAAATGCCTCCAAGGTCGTGTCCTTCAAACATCCTAAATGGGGATATTCCACACACCACAATTGTTTTTTCTGAAATTCTGGAGACCTGATAACCATATTTTAGTGTGTCAATGTACAGATTTGCAAACGTGAATTCACTTACTCCGCTTTTTATGGTTGAACAAAACTGGTGCAGTTCTTTTGCCATTGTGATTGATATAGGTAAAAAATCAGGAAAAACAGGTATTGCGTTCATTTTCTTTGCACGATTGCCGTTATTTATGCCTTCCGAGTTCTTGTGATTTTTCAAAGGCGGCTTCCACAGCATTCATTATGGCGGAACGAAATCCCCTGTCTTCCAACACTTTCACGGCTTCTATTGTTGTCCCGGCCGGCGAACATACCGCATCTTTCAACTCCCCTGGTTGTGAACCTGTTAAAAGCTGCATCTCCGCCGCACCTTTTAATGTTTGAGAAGCATATGTATAGGCTTGTCTTCTTGTCATTCCCATGCGAACGGCGGCATCTGCCAAGGCTTCTATGAACATAAAAGCATATGCCGGGCCTGAACCGCTTATAGCTGTTACTGCGTCCATCATTTTTTCGTGTACATAATCTACACGACCCGCACGTGAAAGAAGTTTTGCAACAATGGCGGCACTTTCTTCCGTTGTTCCTTTTGGTGCGTCTGGGTCTGTGCACAACGCAATCATTGCTTGGCCTGCAATGGCGGGAAGGTTTGGCATTATTCTAATGAACGTCACGTTGCTTTCTGCTCCGCCTGCCATCATCATGCTGAATGAATACATTTCTTTTATTGTTGCGATTGTAAGTCCGGCGGCTACGGAAACAACGGTTTTCCCGTCTAGGTATGGACCAATTTCGTCAAGGACATTGCCTACAAAGGCAGGCTTTACGGCAATAAAAACAATGTCACTTTCTTTTACGGCTTCTGCATTGGAAGATGCGGCGACACAACCGGTTTCTTTTGCAAAATTCTTTGCTTTTTCTTTGTCCCCGTCGGAAATGACAAGATTTGTTTTTTCCACTGTCTTTATTACAGCCTTCATCAGTGCACCGCCCATTACGCCTGTGCCTATGCAACAAACTTTCATGTCGTCCTCCATTCCACCGGCTCAAACAAAGTGCCTTTCAATTTTCCCTGTGCAAGTTGTTCCAAGGCTTTTCCCTGGCTTCCGTTTGCTAAAATCATGGGGATTCCATAGGCACTAGTTTTTTCGGCAGCCTCTATTTTTGTTTGCATTCCACCGGTTCCAAAACTGTTTGCCGAACCAATCTTTATGTGTGTCCTTAAATCGCTTATGCTTGTGACAACCTCAACAAGTTGAGCCGTTGGGTTTGTCTTTGGGTTGTCGGTGAAAACACCGTCTATGTCGCTGAAAAGAATCAGCAAGTCTGCGTTCCATAGAACCGCCGTGAGGGAACTCAAATTGTCGTTGTCCCCGATTCTGATTTCGTCAAAAGCCACGGAATCGTTTTCGTTTATTATTGGCACAACTCCTTCGTCCACAAGGGTAAACAGAGTGTTCCTCATGTTCAAAGTCCTATGGTCGTTTTCAAAATCGTCTTTTGTGAGCAAGAGTTGTCCTATATGCAAGCCAAAACCGCTGAATGCGCTGCGCCATTTGTCCATAAGCTCCACTTGACCTATGGCACATAGGGCTTGGCGATAATGTATGTCTTTTTTCCTGGCCCAGCGGTCAAGAGTTGAAACACCTGCAACTTGAGCTCCTGAAGAAACCAAGACAAGTTGTTTGCCTTGTTTGATTAAGTCGCTGCATTGTCTGGCAAATTCCTGCATGAAGGGAAAATTTATTGTTCCGTCCGGCTTTGCCAATGTGTTTGAACCAATTTTTATTACAATTTTTCTAGCAGAAGCTATTGTTTCTTGGATCGTCATCTAACTTGTCCGTTTCCGTCTATAAAATATTTTGTGGTTGTAAGGGCAGTCAAGCCCATTGGACCTCTGGCATGAAGTTTTTGTGTGCTTATGCCAAGTTCCGCCCCAAAGCCGAATTCCCCGCCGTCTGTAAAACGGGTGGAAGCGTTTACGTAAACGCAGGCCGCGTCCACTTTTTGCTGGAACATGGATGCGTTTTCGATATTTTGTGTGAGTATTGATTCTGAATGGCGGGTGTTGTGCGCATTTATATGGGCAATAGCTTGTTCCGTGTTGGACACGGTTTTTATTGACAGGATGTTGTCCAAAAATTCATAGCCAAAATCTTGTTCTGTTGCTTGGACAACAGATTTTGCACGCCCCGCTTTTTCTGCAACCGGTTTGAGTATGGCGTAGGATTCTTTGTCACAACGGAACTCTGCTCGTCCGTCAAATTTATCTTCAAGCATGGGCAGGAATTTTCCTGCGATTGAACGATGGACAATCAATGTTTCTATTGCGTTGCATACGCCTGGTCTTTGTAGTTTTGCGTTTTCTGCTATGTCACATGCGTTCCGTAAATCGGCGGATTCGTCCACGAATAGATGGCATACTCCGCTGCCTGTTTCTATTACAGGAACACGGGCCTTTTCCGTCACCATCTTTATAAGCTGTGCTCCTCCTCTTGGCAGAACTACATCCACAAGTCCTGTCGCATTAAGAATGGCTTCTACTTCTTCATGGCTTGCGGAGCAGGCCAACTCTATGGCTTGAGGTACGCCGAAGCCTTGCTTTTCGGCATATTCAAGTCCTTTTTTTATGGCGTTCACAAGAGCCTTGTTGGATTCCAAGGCAGAGGAACTTCCACGTAAAAGGATGGCGTTTCCGCTTTTGTAGGCAAGGGCAAAGGCATCTACAGTGACATTTGGGCGGGATTCATAAATAATGGCCGCCACTCCAAGAGGCACACGTTTTTGGGTTATGCGCAGTCCGTTTGGATTTGTCCAACCGGCGACACACTGACCTACAGGATCCGTTTGGTCTATTATTATTTTTATACTGCCTATGATTGCATCTATTCTGTTGTGGTCAAGAGCAAGTCTGTCCACAAGGCTTGCCTTTGTTCCTGCCGCAACGGCTTTTTTCACGTCATGACTGTTTGCCAAAAGAATGGATTCCCGCTCGGAGTTGATAGCATCTATAACAGCAGACAACGCCTTGTTTTTTTGATTTGCTGAATGCAATGCCAATTTTTCATAACCGAATCTAAGATGTGTACATATGTCTTTTATATCCATTATAATCGCCTTTTTTCTACAGCCGCACATAAACGCAGCGGTTACAGCGACTGGTTTTTATTTGCTTTGTTTAATAATTAGCCAAAAAATACATCCCGAGCATGGTGGCCACGCGACTTTTTTCGTTGCCCCAAATAGGTTTGCGCGGCAGAGATTGAACGTACCACCAGAAAATACCAAATTCTGGGTCTATTCGTAATGCGTATTCCGTGAAATCGGCGCTTTTTGCCTGCGAACCAAACATAAGGTAAACCACATCTGTAAGCACGCTGATAAAATCTATGTAACAGCCGTTGTAGTTCCGTTCTTGCAAGGTTGCGCAGAGTTTGTCTATTCTGTATAGAACCTGTTCTTTCACCGTGGCATCTGATGGTTCTACCCAAGTTTTTTCCACCAGCAATTTTAAGTTGTTGTGGAAACTGTGTATAAGTTTTTTTTCAGACTCAATATTTGAAGCAGAAACTATGTCTGTAAAAAAGGCAATAGGATTTCCTGGACAAAAGGTCTGAGCGATTGTAGTTATGACTTCTGAAGAGGGAAGGTAGTCTTCCTCTGATGTCATCAAGTCAAATGCCTGTAAAACATTTTTTTGAACAAATTGAAGGATAAGATCATCTTTTTTTGAAGCGTCTGAATAATCCATACTTATTGTATATTGTTTTTCTTTAAAATAATCAAGCCCGCTTGGTTTTAAAATCCCGCCCGTTCGTGTGTAAATAAAACGTGAAGCCGTGCCATGTAAACGTGGCTGCATGTAAACGTGGTGGCAGATCTCCCGCAGGAATCGTCCAGCACGCCGTAGCTGAGCCCTCCAAGGTATTGCCTTCAAAAAATTGCTTTTAGCAATTTTTTTCGGCGTGCTCAGATACGGCGTGTGTCCGCCTTCCTTCTCGCGGTCTGCCACATTCATTTAAACAACTCCGTTTCATGTGCGGCTTCTTATTTTTATTTATTCGCACAGTGGTCGGTGTTCCACGTAACATAGAAAGATTGAATGTCGACATTTCCCGCCGGCTGCTAAGGTGTTACCAGTCGCGCAAGCGACGTATACAATAATTTCCTTGCAAGCCAGACCACGCAAGTAGGCTGACTGCAGCCCACAGTAACGTGTGCGACGTTTTTGCAAGGCAAAAACTACAAAAATTTTCCGTTTTTCCCCGTTCTAAATGTTGACAATATATATATATATACTACCCCCGAAAACGTATGTTTTCACATTTCTTCACAAAGGGGATAATTATGAAAA
>JAZSMM010000341.1:0-6152 GCA_045535895.1 Treponema sp. | reverse complement strand
GGCTGTACAAACTATCCTGAATGTGATTTTATAAGTCATTTTAAGCCTATAAACGCATATTGCCCAAAATGCGGTCAGTTTTTGGTGGAAAAATATGACAAGAAAAATGGTTCCTATAAATCCTGTATTAATCCTGACTGCGATTACTTGCATCTAGGTGATGACGCCGCCAAAAACAATGTGTTGGAGGACTAGAAATTGTTATGTCTGTTGTTCCAGACACATTGAAAGCCGCTGTTGATGAATTTCTTTTATATCAAGAAAACGTGAGGAATCTGTCCGTAAACACGATTTTGGGATATAGGAATGACTTGGACAGACTGTGTTCTTTTTTGGACGGACAGCGTCCTGTTGATTCCGTTACCTGCGGGGATTTACGGTTTTGCATTGGAGAACTTTCAATACAAAAATTTTCTCCTGCGAGTATAAATCGTTTTATTGCTTCCGTCAGGTCTTTGTTTGCATATTGCCGCCGTTTTGAGTATATTGAAATTAATCCTGCAGTTGAAATTTCAACAGTGAAGCAGCCGAAAAAAATGCCCAGGTTTATGACAGAGACAGAAGTAAAAGATTTATGTTCTCAACCGGAAAAAAACACCATTCTATGGGAGTCAAGGGACAAAGCGATTTTCAATATGCTTTATTCATCCGGTTGCCGTGTTGCGGAGTTAGCAGGACTTGAACTTTCTGATTTTTCATCGGATTTTCGTTCGGCTATTGTGTTGGGCAAAGGCGGAAAAGAACGTCGTGTGTTTTTTTCACCAAAAGCTGTGCTTGTGTTGAAGGAATACCTTTTGGAACGCAAGGCAAGGTTTCCGCAGGATTCAAATGTGGCGGTTGTTTTTGTTAATCAACAAGGGCTCCCACTTACAACAAGAGGCATACGTTATATAGTCGAACGATATTCTGGTGTGGAAGGTACGAATCATCCGGTGTCGCCACATGCATTTCGCCATACTTTTGCCACGACAATGCTTTCCCAAGGTGCGGATGTAAGGATGGTGCAGGAAATGCTTGGGCATTCCAGTATTTCTACAACACAGCGTTATACACATATTACAACGGCTCAGTTGGTTAGAACATATAATCGTGCTCATCCACACGGTAGTTCTGATTTAGAGCCAAAAGGAAGTGAGAATGAACAAACCAAAAATCCGTAGTACTACGGTAATTGCGGTAAGAAAAGACGGAAAAGTTGCCATGGCAGGTGACGGACAAGTCACTATGGGCAACACCGTTATGAAAGGCAATGCCCGTAAGGTTCGCCGTCTGTATGACGGAAAAGTTTTGACGGGTTTTGCTGGAGCCACAGCAGATGCCTTCAACTTGTTTGATAAATTTGAATCTAAGATAAAAGAATATGCGGGGGATATAACACGGGCAGCTGTTGAACTTGCCAAACAATGGCGTACGGACAAAGCCTTGCGTCAACTTGAGGCCTTGCTTTTAGTCGCTAATTCAGAAAAAATATTGTTGATTTCTGGAACAGGAGATGTTATTGAACCGGAAAACGATGTCATTGCCATTGGTTCCGGAGGGAATTATGCTTATGCTGCCGCTCTGGCTTATATGGAAAGTTCTGCTTTGTCTGCCAAAGAAATTGCAGAGCGCAGCCTTAAGATTGCAGGAAATATCTGCATTTATACAAACAGCCATATAACTGTGGAGGAATTGTGATTTATGGAACAGAAAAATTTGATTCCCGTTAATGAAGTTCAAAATCTTACGCCAAAGCAGATTGTGGAACGATTGGATACTTATATAATTGGACAGAACAAAGCCAAGAGGGCTGTGGCCATAGCTTTGCGGAACAGGCAACGCAGGTTGCAACTTTCAGAAGACATTCGTGATGAAGTGGCTCCTAAAAACATTCTTATGATTGGACCTACAGGTGTAGGAAAGACGGAAATTGCGCGTAGGCTTGCAAAACTGTGCAACGCACCGTTCCTCAAGGTAGAGGCAACAAAATACACGGAAGTCGGGTATGTTGGTCGTGACGTGGAGTCGATGGTCAGGGATTTGATGGCTGTGGGATACAACATGGTAAAGGCGGAAGTTCAAGAATCCCTTAGGGTGCAAGCGGAAAATCGTGTGGAAGACGAGCTGCTTGACTTGCTTTTGCCTGGCAGCCGTAAAGAAGTGAAAGAAAAAAAACAAGGCGGAATATTGCCTGTAAGCATTTTTGGACAGACTGTAAATGAAAACTCTGACGAAAAACAAGAAGAATCCGCGGCAGACCTTTCTACCAGGGAAAAATTCAGGGTGTTGCTCCGTGAAGGAAAGTTGGAAGACAGAGAAGTCGAGGTCACAATAAAAAAACAAAACAATATACCAACCATGGAGATTTTTGCCGGTGGCAGTATGGAGGACTTGGAGGCAGGAATGCGGCAGATAACTTCCATGTTCAACGGAGGACGTACAAAGAAAAAAAATGTGACAGTTCACGAAGCAAGACGGATTCTTACAGAAGACCAACTTGACCGTATGATAGATCCTGACAAAATTGCAGACGAGGCAAGGGAACGGGTTCAGCAGTCAGGAATAATTTTTATTGATGAAATAGATAAAATTGCTGTCAAAGGTGAACGTGGAGGTCAAGATGTTTCCCGTGAGGGTGTGCAGCGAGATATTCTGCCTATTGTAGAAGGTTCCAACGTAAACACAAAATTTGGGGTGGTAGACACAACCCACATTTTGTTTATTGGAGCCGGTGCTTTTAATTTGGCGTCTCCGTCAGATTTGATTCCTGAACTGCAAGGACGTTTTCCATTACGGGTGGAATTGGATTCCCTGCATGCAGAGGACTTTAAGCGCATATTGCTTGAGCCCAAGAATGCTCTCACTCGACAATATACAGCTTTGCTTGCCACGGAAAACCTGACGATTAAATTTGATGATTCCGCCATAGATAGAATGAGTTTTTTGGCGGCGGATGTCAATTCTCGTGCCGAAAACATAGGTGCGAGGAGGCTTCACACAATCATGGAAACCTTGCTTGAAGAACTTTCTTTTGAAGCAAACGAACACTCCGGCGAAACTGTCGTGATAACAAGCGACTATGTGGACGAAAGACTGAAGAACATTGTAGAAAACCAAGACCTTTCCAAATATATTCTTTAGTTTTGCTAAACCTCCAGTTATGCTTTGCCGAAAATTTAATATAAGGATGGCTGGAGGTTTTATGAATTCTTTTACACGTTCTGTTGATTTGTTGCATCGTGCCATGGATGTCAGCACCTTGCGTTATCAAGTGTCGGCAAACAACTTGGCCAATGCAGAAGTTCCCAATTTTAAGAGAACTTCCGTGAATTTTGAAAGCCAGCTTAAAAGGGCAATTGAAAGTGAAAGAACAGCCGCAGATTCATTTCAAATGATTACAACAGATTCAAGGCATATCCACTCGGAAGGGGCAATTGATTACCGCTGTGTCCAGCCACGTCGTGTTACTGATTATTTGACAACCGCAAAGGCGAATGGGAACAATGTGGATGCGGAACAAGAGGCAATGGACATTTTGAAGACACAGTTAAATTATCAACTTTTGACACAGATGCAAGCTTTTGAATTTTCACAACTCAAAGTTGCAATGCAAAAGTAACAAAGATAGGGGGATGTAGACATGGGACTTTTTACTAGCATAAACATAGCTGCAACAGGCATGAGTGTGGAACGTCTTCGTACAGACGTTATTGCTGATAATATTGCGAACGCTTCCACAACACGAACTCCGGAAGGTGGAAAATTCCAAAAGAAAACAGTCGTACTCGAAAGCATGGGGCAGGGCACAATATTCCGTAACCCCTATGTGCCGTCAGCAATTGACGGAGGCCCTGGAACGGGCGTAAAAGTGAACCGGATTGTTTCCGACACTTCCCAAGGAAGAATGGTGTACGACCCCAATCATCCCGACGCAATAAAGTCCGGTCCTTATGCAGGGTATGTGGAATATCCAAATGTCAACATAGTCAACGAAATGGTGGACTTGATTTCAGCGTCAAGAGCTTATGAAGCGAATTCTTCCGTTATACAAGGCTCTAAAGATATGTTCGGCAGTGCTCTGGAAATCGCTCGTTGATTTATGGTATAATGTTTTAGAATAAAGGGGTTCAGAATGACAGGTAGCTTTGAATTAGTTCGTACAAACTCGGCTCATATAGGTTCTTCTCCGTTGGTTTCCCTTCGTTCCGGTGAATTGTTGGATAAAGACCCGAATTCTGATGGGAAAAAAAATATAACTGGTTCTTTTGAAAATTATTTGTTGGATGCGGTGAATTATGTTAACGGCAAGCAGATGAATTCTGCGAACAATGTTGAAAAATTGATTACAGATCCAGAATCTATAGACGTGCATGATGTGACAATTGCAATGGCAGAGGCTAGCATGTCTTTAAGTCTTGCGCAGACTGTCATAAATCGGTTGGTCAACAGTTGGAATGAAATAACAACAGCACGTTAGAACTCTTTTCATTTGCAGCTGGCAAGATTTAAAACCTTGTCAGCATAAAAAATATATGTTACAATGGTTTACATTGTTTCAATTCGTTCGTTGGAGGGGAATCTCTCCTTGGGAGGCGTAAATGAACGAATGGCTTAAAAAGCTTGTTTCATCACTAAAAGAACTCTGGGCAAAATGGACCCTTGTTCAAAAAATCATACTCTTTGCAGTTGTCGCAGTTGTCATTGTTGCTCTTGTGTTGTTGTTGAATTTTTCTGCAAAGCCGACCACTGTTCCTTTGTTCAACCGCCCCATAACGGACGAAACTGTTCGTGACAATATCCTGGATAGATTGTCGTTGGAAAATGTGGAAGCGGAAGTCAATTCTGCAGGTATTATTTCAGTCAAGGACGAGTCTACGGCACGGCGAATGAGGGCGGTGCTTGTTCGGGAAGATTTGATTCCGACTGATGTGGATCCGTGGGCTGTTTTTGATACCGAACGTTGGTCGATTACGGATTTTGAACGTGACGTGAACAAGTTGCGTGCAATAACACAAGTTGTAACCCAGCATATAGAGGCTTTAGACGATGTTGATGATGCAAATTTGGTCATCACAATGCCTGAAAGAACTTTGTTTGCCTCCGAGCAGCAACCTGCTACTGCAAGTGTTATTATATATCAAAAACCTGGAAGCGACATAACAACAAACAAGAAAAAAATCCAAGGCATCCAAAAGTTGCTTCAACTCGCCGTGGAAGGACTCACTCCTGAAAACATTACGATTGCAGATGCGAACGGAAATATCATAAATGATTTTGAAGGAATGGAAGCCAGTGAACGTGTCGACATAATCGCCAAGGAACAGGCTCTTGTTCGTCAGCTTGAGATGGAGTACAGGGCAAGGGTTCTTGGTTCTTTGCAGCAGATTTTTGGTACTGACAGGGTTCGTGACTTGAATATAAAAATTGACATGGATATGTCAAAGCGTCAGGTTTCTGGTGTGGAATATAGTCCTGTGACAATCAGAGAAGACAATCCCAACACTCCATATGACGATTCCGAGTTTCGCGACTATCTGCCCATATCTTCCGAGACGGTTACTAGGGTATGGACTGGAACCGGTTACAACCCGGAAGGACCTGCAGGAGTGGAAGGGCAAAACCCGCCCGTTTATTCTGATATGTCGAATTTATACGGAACTTCAGAAGAAACGGGTGTAAAACAAAACAATGTTATAAATACGGAAGAATATCAGGAAGAAAGAAGTCCGACCATTGATCGTGTGACTGTTTCCGTGAATATAGATGGTACATGGGCACGCAAGTATGACGAGGAAGGAAAATTAATAATCAATTCCAACGGTACGATTGCCCGTGAGTACATTCCTGTGGAAGCGTCGATTCTTACAAGTGCGACCCGCCTTGTGGAAAATGCTGTTGGATACAATAGAAACCGCGGAGACTCTGTAACTGTTCAAAACATACAATACGACAGATCCGCTCAATTTGCCGAAGAGGACATGGCATATATCCGTGCAAAGAACCAGAGGACGACAATCCTAATTTCTATTGCCTGCGTGGCGGCTGTATTGTTGGCGTTCATGGCTTTCAGGATGATAAGCCGGGAAGTGGAACGTCGCCGCCGGCTGCGCCAGGAAGAATTGTTGCGCCAAGCTCAGCTTGAACGAGAACGTACTATCATGGAAGCGGAGCAG
>JAZSMM010000028.1:0-2586 GCA_045535895.1 Treponema sp. | reverse complement strand
GCACAGAGGGCTTGTTGATTGGTTTTGTCATATTTATAATTTTGATTGCAGTTCAGGCTTTTGTCATTACAAAGGGTGCTTCGCGAGTTGCAGAAGTTGCCGCCAGGTTCACTTTGGATGCAATGCCTATGAAGCAAGCTGCCGTTGAAGCCGAATACAATTCCGGGGCAATAACTGAAGAAGAAGCCCGTAAACGCAAGATGGATGTCCAGCGGGAAGCGGATTTTTATGGTGCAATGGACGGTGCCTCTAAATTTGTTTCTGGCAACGTGAAAGTTGGTATTTTTATTACAGTAATAAATCTTGTGGTGGGTCTTGTCTTCGGCATGGTTTTGCGTGGCGAACCTTTTGGAGTTGCCATTCAAACTTATGCGGCATTGACCGTTGGAGACGGTTTGTTGTCGCAGTTGCCGTCTCTTTTGGTTTCTGTGGCAACGGGTATCATCGTTACCCGTTCGGCTTCCGACCAAACACTTGGTTCCGATGTCAAGCAGCAGTTCTCTCAAAATGCCTGGGTATATTTTGTTGCAGGCGGTACAATTGCTTTGATTGGTGTGTTTCCCGGGTTTCCTTGGTATGTATTGATTCCTATGGGGGCTGTCTTGATTTATCTGGGATTTAGGTTGCGCAATGTCCACGAAAAAAGTTTTGCTCAAAAGATTGCGGACGAAAGGGAAAAGCAAAAAGGACAAGCTAGTTCTTCCTCCGTGGATGCCACAGTCTCTCCACCGGACCCTCTTTCGCTTGAATTAGGATATGCCCTGATTCCTTTGGTTGACAAGGAGAAGGGAGCAGAACTTTTGGAGCGTGTTACGCTTATCCGCAGGGAAATGGCTATAGACCTTGGTCTTATTGTTCCTCGTATCCGCATTACTGACAACATGCGCTTAGAGCCAAGCGAGTATAGTTTCAAGATAAAGGGTGTTTCTGCTGGGAACGGGCGAATAAAAATGGGATGGTACATGTGCATAAATTCTGGTGGTGTCACAGAGGAAATTCCAGGGGAGAATACTACGGAGCCAGCCTTTGGACTTCCGGCTGTATGGGTTTCAGAGGAAAACAGAGAAAGAGCCGAGCGTGCCGGATATGCTGTCGTTGATCCCCCTACGATGATTGCTACCCATCTGACAGAAATTATAAAGCGTAGGGCGGATGAAATACTTGGTCGTCAGGAAGTCCAGAAGATGATTGATGAGCTAAGGAAAGACTATCCTGCGGTTGTTGATGAAGTAATGCAGAACTTTAAAATCGGCGAGATTGTTAAAGTTCTGCAGGGTTTGCTCAAAGAGCAGGTTTCTATTCGCAATATGGTTGTCATTCTTGAAACCCTTGCGGACTATGGTTCTATTACAAAAAAGACGGACGTTCTTGTGGAACGTGTGCGCCAGTCATTGGGCAGGCAAATATGTCTTCAATATGCGGATGAACAAGGCATACTGCATGTCCTTACAGTTAACCAAGGTTTCTTGGAGAAATTGTTGGACAGCAAGACGGATTCTGTAAATGGTCCTGTCGCCATGTTGGATCCTGTTACACATAGGAAATGGATTTCGGCTCTTAGTTCCGCAATTGCTTCTGCAAGAAATATGGGATATAATTTCCCTGTGATTTTATGTCCAGAAACAGTTCGTCCTCTGGTTAAAAACAGTATGGACAGGGAACTTCCTGGTGTTGTTGTCCTTTCTACAGCAGAAATAACATCCGATATAAGATTAGAGTCCCTAGGAGAGGTAAATGTTGAATAGCGTGGAGCAATATACAGAAACAGGTGATTCATATAAAGATTGTGTGGAAAAAATTCGTGAGAAATATGGGGACAGTTATACAATAATAAATAAAAGGGAATGCTATACAGGCCGCCTCTTTAACAAAAAAAAACAAATGGAAGTTGTTTACACTGTAAGAGACATTTCCCCTGCTTATAGGAATTCAGGGGTTGGTATAAAAAGAGAAGATTCACTTGCAATAGAAAAAGAAAAACTGATTGTCGCCGCCCAAAAAGCTAGCATAGAGTCTCAGCAACTGCAAATGGTGGGCATACAAAAGCAATTGGAGTCATTGAACCGTAAATTGGATGTAATTTCCCCAGAAGGCGACGTTCCCCCTGTTGTAAAAAAAATAGAGGATATTTTGGAAACCAATGAATTCACGGCATCCTATATCAGAAAGATAACAGAACGAATCCGTTCCGAATTTTCCCTTGATGATTTGGAGGATTTTGCTTTGGTCCAGAGCAGGGTGGTGGAATGGATTGGAGAGTCCATACAGATTGAAAAACTGTCCGAACTGGAAAAACGTCCTACCATTTTGATTCTTGTAGGTCCGACAGGAGTGGGGAAGACGACCACGGTGGCAAAAATGGCTGCGAAATTTCGTTTGAGCGACAAGAACCTTTTTATACGGATGGTCACAATAGACCGTTTTCGCATTGCTGCCCAGGAGCAACTTTCGATTTACGGTGAGCACATGGAAATTCCCACGACTGCTGCGGAATCTGCTGATGACATACAGAAATTGCTTGCCATTGATAGTGGAAAACTTGATCTAATGCTAATCGACACGATAGGTCTTAGTCCCCATGACTAT
>JAZSMM010000339.1:0-26053 GCA_045535895.1 Treponema sp. | reverse complement strand
GTACGGGCGGTAGTTCCTCGACAATGGACGAACTTTTAAGGCAGCAGGCAGCACAAACCGAAGAAACTGCGGCCATGCGGCAGGCAGAAGAGCAACGAGCCGCGGAGCAACGAGCCGCAGAAGAAAGACGGCAGGCGGAAGTAGCACGACAAAAAGCTGAAGAAGAAAAACGAGCCGCAGAAGAAAAAGCCAGGGCAGAAAAAGACAAAGCCTTAAAGGAATTAATGGACAAAGTAGCTGACGAGGTTTCATTGGGAAAGGTCGCCGTGTCTACAGGTGAATATGAAGACGCATTAAAGCATTTTGACACCGCAAAAGAAATGCTGCCTGACGAACAAAAAGGATTTTCGGCGCAACAAATGGCAGACGCAGCCCTTGCCCTAAGGAATGCGTACGATGCCGCACCCGACACTGAAAAAAAAGACCCGAACTTCAAGGGAAACACGGCCAATGCAGCAACCAACTATGCAAACACGGCTTTGCAATACGACCCCAAAAATGCCGCAGCCCACTACATTTTGGGTAAAAATGCATCCGACAATAAAAACTTGCAGAAAGCCCTTGACGAATATACCCAAGCAGTCCAATCGGACAGCAATAATTATCTGTACTACTTTGAACTAGGTAAGGTCCAATATTCATTGAAAAAATACAGCGAGGCCCGTGTTTCATTTGAGTCGTCCATACGGTGCAAGTCAGATTTCGCTCCGGCACAGTTCAACTTGGGCATGACCTTGCGAACATTAGGTCGCAGAGATGACGCAATCGCAGCATTCCGGCGGGCTTATACCATTGACCCGATGTACAGCAGGGCGTACCTTTTTGCCGCACGACTTTTGGACGAAAAAGGCGACACGAAAGGTTCGATTGCCGCATACAACGAAGTCCTTAAAATAGATTCTGCAAATGCAGAGGCTTTGCGGGAGTTGGGAAATGTGTATTCCAAAAACGGACAATACGCTCAGGCAGAGCAGAATTTCCGAAAAGCCTTGGCAATATCCCCGGAAGACGCACTTACCAACTACAATCTTTCCACAACGCTTTACGAGCAGGGGAAAACAGAGGACGGCGTGCCTTATGCCGCAAAAGCGTACAAAGCCAACAAAAAAAATGTTTCAATTGTATACAACTACGCATTGTTGTTGGATGAGTGCGACATGATTGACAACGCAATTCCCGTTTATCAGGAAGCTCTCACGCTAGACCCAAACCACGTCCGCTCTCTTGTCAACCTAGGAGTAATTTTCTTAGACTCCGGGGACTCTGAAACCGCCCTTACAATGTTCAAAAAAGCGGCAGCTGTAGAACCAAATAATTTTGAGGTGAACAACAACCTTGCGAACGCATATCTGGAACAAAAGAACTACCCAGAGGCAATATCTTACTTTCAGACGGCATTGAAAATCGACTCCAAAAACAATGCCGTACGAGCCAATTTGGCAAAAGCATATGCAAGTTCAGAGGACTACGAAAACGCCAGGACAATATACCTTGACATAATAAAGGCAGACAACAAAAATTGGGACGCTTACATAGAACTTGCCAAAGTCTGCATGTCGTTGGAAGACGTGGAATCTGCTGAAAAATACCTTGTATATGTACAGCATAACAACCCAAACCACAGAAGTCAGGAAGTGGCAGGTCTTTTGGCAGGGCTGTAGTCTCTATGGGAAAGAGGATAAAAGAATACTTTCACTTGTTCGCCGTGTTCTTCAAGATAGGACTGGTAACTTTTGGCGGAGGTTTGGCCATGCTTCCAATACTAGAGAGGGAATTGGCTGAAAAACTGGGGTGGACAACAAAGGAGCAATTGCTAGACTATTATGCAATCGGACAATCCACCCCGGGAATAATCGCCGTGAACGTGGCAACATTTATCGGATACAATCGCTGTGGCATTCTTGGTGGAATCTGTTCCACAACAGGAGTTGTGACACCCTCAATAATAGTCATATCTTTTTTAGCACACTTCATAAGCAATTTCTCCGCCATGGCATGGGTGCAAAAAGCCTTGGCCGGAATAAATGTGGCAGTAGCGGCGTTGCTCACAAAAGCAGTTTGGCAATTTTGTCGCAAGTCTGTAAAGCACGCATGGCATTTTCTTGTTCTTGCAGCCGCTTTCTCTGCAATTTTTTTCTTTAAATTGAACAGCGTGATAATTATTGTCTGTTCTGCTTTGGTTGGTATAACCGCACAACTTATCAAGACAAGAAAGACGGCTAATCCACAGGAAACAAAAGAATGAGCCTAATTGAATTAATGTTCGTGTTTTTTTATGTCGGGCTTTTTACCATTGGCGGTGGCATGGTGGCTATAACACTGATGTACGAACCAATAGTAGGAAGAGGATTAATCACGTCGGAACAATTTTACAATATGGTGGCAATATCGGAATCCACACCAGGTCCAATAGGAATAAACATGGCAACGTACATTGGCTATGAACTTTATGGGCTAATTGGGGGGATAGCCACAACATTTGCCACGGTACTACCTTCGTTGGTAATTATCATCTTCATTGCAAAGTATTTTTCCAGATTCCAAGACAAAGCCTTGGTAAAAGCAGCCTTCACCGGCTTAAGACCTGCGGTGACAGGGATGATTTTGGTTGCATGTGCGCAGATTTTTCAAATAGCAATATTGGATATTCCAACATTCAAGGCAAACGGTACATGGCACGAAATTGTCAAATTGCCTAACTTTCTTTTTTATTTGGCAGCTACGGCGATTTTGTTGCTGACAAAGGTTCATCCTGTCCTAATAATATTGGCAGGAGCTTTGTTTGGAATTCTAGTCTTGTAAAAACCAGTTGAAATACTTGAAAACATTTTACATTTCTGTTACTTCATATAACATGTCTAACACAAGCGTTTTTTATGAAAATTTGCGACCCGCTCAATTTGCACAAAGAATAAGCGAAAGCCCCGTGGCATACCTCCCCCTTGGAACTTTGGAATGGCACAGTTACCATTTACCTTTAGGAACAGACGGAATCCAAGCACAGAACATACTCGGCAGAATCGCTGAACACATAGGTGGGATAGTTCTTCCCATGATTTTCTTGGGACCGGATTGTCACGACACAAAAAACGGCAAAGACTTTTACGGCATGGACATCTTGGGTTTTGAAGAAGGGAACCCCCAACAACTGGCAGGAAGTGCATATTATGTGGAAGACGCTTTTTTTGCTAGTCTTTTGGACAACATATTGTCAAACCTTGCAAGGGCCGGATTCAAAATAATTGTGGCGCATGGTCACGGACCTTCCACCAATTTTTTTTCAGAACAAAAAGAACATTTCAAGGAAAAGTTTGGTTTGGAAACTTTTACGTTGTTCGACCTTGGGTTTCAAGGGAAAGACGGACTTATGACAGATCACGCCGCGACAAACGAAACATCTTTGATAATGGCAATGCGTCCGGAGCTAGCGGATTTGTCATGCCTGCCAAAAGAAGAAATCCCGACAGCCGTATGGGGAAGAGACCCTCGCAAATATGCTTGCGCAGAAGAAGGCAATCGCTTGATAAATTTGAATTTGGAACATATAGAAAAACAACTCAAACCTTTGATAGTCGATGCCAAAACAGCCCCGTTGTCACTTGACTATACAAACCAAAAAAATCTTTTGGAAGAATAAAATTAGTATTTGCCTTCCAAAGGCAACAATGCCCTTTTCAAGATTCCGTTCATATATGCTATGGCAGTGCCGTAATTTGTCATGGGTATTCCTGCGTCTTGAGCCGTTCTGATTCTATATTTCATTTCTCTGTCGTGAATCATGCAGCCACCGCAATGAAGTACAATGCCATAGCGGCTCAAATCTTCCGGAAAATCCATTCCAGAAGACGTTTCAAAGGACAATTCTTTTCCCGTGTAAGATTTAATCATTGCAGGTAATTTTACCGTACCGATATCGTCGCATTGGCGATGGTGTGTGCAGGCTTCACTTATAAGAATTGTGTCTCCATCTTTAAGGTTGTCCAAGGCAAAGGCACCTTTCACCAAGGAACCCAAGACCTTTTTGTATCTTGCCAAAAGAATGGAAAACGACGTGAGGGGTATTTCTTCTGGAACAATACTTGCAACCTTGCCAAAAACCTGGCTGTCAGTTATAACAATATCGGGACTGCACCAAGAAAGAACCTTACCCAACTCCGAATCCCTTGCAAGGACGGCGGAACATCCAAAGTCCAACAAATCCCTTGCAACCTGTTGCTGAGGCAAAATCAAACGTCCCTTAGGTGCAGCTTTGTCTATTGGAACGACAAGAACAGCCGTACCGCCCGCAGGCAAAAGGTCGCTTGCAAAAGGCCGATTGTCCTCTTTTTTTGAAAGACATTCCGCAACTTTGCTGCGCAAACAATTAACGCCATCCAGATTCTTTACGCTTACACGGAAAGGATGTTCAGGACTTCCATTTTGCATGTCTTTACTTGAATCTGTTCCATGGACAAGATCCGTCTTGGTGAATATCACAAAACAAGGCACGTTCATATCCATGGCATTACCATAAAGCTCCTCGTCTTCTTTCGTGAACCCAACAATGGAATCACACACCAAAAGAATCATGTCACAGCGTCGCAAGATTTTTTTTGCCTGAACAACTCTTTTTAAACCAAGCTCCCCTGTATCATCCAAACCGGGAGTGTCCACAAGAACCACTGGTCCTGCAGGAAGCAATTCCATGGACTTTGTAACAGGGTCGGTGGTGGTTCCCGGCGTGTCCGACACAACCGCAATATCCTGTCCCGCAAAGGCATTGAACAGGCTGGATTTGCCGGCGTTTCTTTGTCCGAAAAAACCTATATGAAAACGATTTGCAGAAGGCGTGTCATTCAATCCCATGGTTCCTCCAAAATTTACCAGATACAAAACCAACAGCCGCTTTTAGCGACAGTCGTTAAAAGCGGAAATCCCGTTGACCTTGGCAAATCAATTTCAATCTTTCCTCTGTTATCTCCCGCGTCTTTTCCCTGGGGATTTTAAAAAGCTCTTTTTGAATCAGATTCATCCCAAGTTTTTTTGTCTCCGGGCTAGCATAATCTTCCAAATATTCTTGCAAAGTCATAAGCGCGTTAGGGTGGCAACAGTTCAAGATTTGACCGCTTTTGCACAGACTCATAAACCTGTCTCCGGTTCTTCCTTCCCTGTAACAGGCGGTACAAAAACTAGGGATATAATCCATCTCCATAAGCCAGTGAACAACTTCGTCCAAAGTACGGTTGTCACTCACCTCAAACTGGGAGGAATCTTCCTGTGTTTTTCCACATTCTGCATATCCACCCACGCTTGTCTTGGAACCGCCACTTATTTGAGAAATACCTAAATGCAAAACCTTTTCTCGGCAGGCTTTCGTTTCACGGGTGGAAATAATCATTCCAGTGTATGGAACTGCAATTCGGATTATCGCAACGATTTTTGCAAAGATGTCGTCGTCAATCCCGTTCTCAAAGCTAGAAGGGTCTATGTCATCCGCCTTTTTTATTCTGGGAACACTTATTGTATGCGGCCCAACACCAAAGGCAGCTTCCAAATGTTCGGCATGCATTAGAAGACCCGCAAGTTCATATCTATAAGTTTCCAAGCCGAACAGGACACCAAGCCCTACATCGTCAATTCCGCCTTCCATTGCCCTGTCCATAGCTTCTGTATGCCAATTGTAGTTGTGTTTTGGTCCTGTAGGATGCAGTCTTTCATAACTTTCTTTGTTGTAGGTTTCTTGGAACAAAATATACGTCCCTATTCCAGCATCTTTTAGCATTTTGTATTCTTCAACAGTAGTGGCGGCAATGTTTACGTTTACACGGCGGATTGCCCCGTTCTTGTGCTTTATGCTGTAAATTGTGTTGATACTTTCAAGGATGTATTCTATGGGATTGTTCACAGGGTCTTCGCCTGCTTCCAGCGCAAGCCTTTTATGCCCCATGTCCTGCAACGCAACCACTTCTTTCCTGATTTCCTCTTGCGTCAATTTTTTGCGTGCGATATGTTTGTTCTTCGCATGGTACGGGCAATAGACACATCCGTTTACACAATAGTTCGAAAGATACAATGGAGCGAACATAACTATGCGGTTGCCGTAAAAATCTTTTTTTATTTGTTCGGCAAGACTGTAAATTTCACTCACCTTTTCAGGATTGTTGCAATCCAAAAGAACGGCGGCCTCACGATGGCTAAGGCCTTTGCGTTCCTTTGCCTTTGCGATGATTTTGTCCACAAGTTCCATGTCGTTCGCATGACAAGATGCATAGTCCAGTGTTTCAAGGATTTCATTGTGGTCTATGAATTCCTGAGCATGAGATGATTTTGGGTTATACATAAAATTCCTCCTTGGTATTTTTCTGCACATCTATAGACACATGGTCTCCACGGCTCATCTGGGCATGACAACCAAGATCTTCAGTTTGCTCAACAAGACGGGCGACACTTTCTGCGGCTTCATCCCCGGCAAAAACCTTGTTGTCGTAAAGTTCATATTTTTGTCTGACTGCAAAGGGCGACAGGTTGGGCATACACACATTCGCCCCGGACAAAATCCCTAGATTCCGTCCGTCTGAACAAATTGTTCCCAAAGCTGTGGTGGCAGGCAAAAGGACATCGGGCAACATCAAGCGGACAACGCTCAGCAAAAACAAAGTCTGCTCTAGGGTTCCTGCAGGGAATGTGGCAAAAGGCGTGTTTTTGTGAGGGATGAACGGTCCTATTCCAACCATATGCGGCTTGAACTCCTGCATAAAAAGCAAGTCCTTTGCTATGTGCTCCGGTCTTTGGCCGGGAGAACCCACCATAAAGCCACATCCAACCTGATACCCGATTGCCTTCAGGTCATGCAGACAGCGCATACGATTGCCATAAGACATACTGGCAGGATGCAAGGACTCATAATGGACGGAATCCGCTGTTTCATGGCGCAAAAGGTATCTGTCCGCCCCTGCGTCAAACCAGTCTTTGTATGCCGCATAGGAATGCTCCCCAACGGACAGGGTCAAGGCACAATCGGGATATTCCTTTTTGACAAGTTCAACTAGACGTGCAATCCTATCCGGAGTGTATTCAACGTCCTCTCCACCTTGCAGAACAAAGGAACGGAAACCCAGCCCATAACCTTTTGAACAACATCCAAGAACCTCCTGCTCGTTCAAACGATACCGCTGGGCTTCTTTGTTTCCTGAACGGATTCCGCAATACAGGCAGTTGTTTTTGCAATAATTTGTAAATTCTATCAAACCACGCAGGAAAACCTTGCTGCCATATGTTTTGTCGCGGGCTTGAACAGCCAAAGAAGAAGCCAATTCAACATGCTCCGGCAAAACCGACGAAACAAGACGAACATACTCTTCCAAGTCCAGACGGTGGTTTTCACTTAGTTTATAAATCAGCTTTGTAGTTTGGTCACGACCGCTCGTCATCGTCACCACCTGTTTTTGCATACAATGTTTTTGCGCTGACACCCGGCAACGCCCCAAGTCTTCCAGACAAGGCGCTTATTTTTTCTTGGGGTGCGTCTACGGCTACGCTGATTATGCTTAATCCACGGGCAGGACACGGCAAACCCATTCTTCCGATTATGAAAGAGCTGTATTGATGCAACAGGTCGTTTATTGCAACGGCACAATCCGTTTGTTCCACGATGAGACTTATGATTGCTATTCTATAATTGTGTTTTTGCTCTTCCACGGCGGAAACCCCTTTGTGTCAGAAAAAAAATTGGACAGGAACACCCTTCCCCATTGGGAAATCCGCAAGGTCAGCAATGAATCCATTGCAAATATACATTACAATCCCCAAAAAAGCAAGCCCAAACATACCACAAACGTGCAAGATAAAATTCCTGGACGTACCATGCAAGCGGCTTTTTTTTCACTTATGTTTAAAACATGACGAACGAACAAACTAAAAATTTATTTTGTCTTTCGCTATCATGCTTGCTTATGGTTTTTGCCACGCCATTGTTGTCCGCACAACCAAAAGAACGCAACCAAAGCGGCGAAAAGACGGCTTCTTTTGAGGTTTTCGCAACATCCTACGACAATTACCTGAACCCGCTTTTTTGGGATTTGAATTTTGCGGGGAATTTTTCCCTTTACACAGGGATTGCCCATGAGACGATAAGCATTGCTTGCGCCAAGAACTTTACCCAAAATTTTTATGGGGCCTTTTTGTTTGAAGAAAAAATAACAAACTACAAATGGTGGCCGCAAAATATGACCGATGAATCCTGGACAATTTTGTTGGCATGGAAAGACTTTATGCTAAAAGGCGGGTACTACGACTTTTGCTACTCCGGCGGAAAAGGAACTGCTCAACCATACTTATATGCCGGAACCAACATTTCGTTGGATCGAAACACGCTCAATCTTGCCATTGGCTTTGATGTGGCCATGCAGTTCGCTTCGGGAAACAAAATGGATGTATTCCAACCGCAAGGGCATCTACTCGCTGCATATGGCAAAGACGAAAACAACGGCTTGGGACTGGAATACCATATAATGGGAACCTGTGCTTCCGCCCATAATGTAACCGACGTGAAAAACGCCCCACTTCACCACAAAATAAGATTGTGGTACGGCAAAACATGGCACATTTTTGGCAACTCACAGGCAGGAATACACCCTTACGTTTTTGTAAACCTGAACGCCATAAACCCCACCGCAAAATTGAACAATTTTCTGCCAGACAGGGGAGCCTACGATTTTTGTGCGGCAATACCTCTTGCCGTAAAAATTTATCCGGGGAAGCAAGATTTTTTTTCTTTCACTACATCGCTAAAACTGGAATTGTATTACGCTTCGTTTGACCATATTGGATATGACGGAATCGGCGGCAGCAACTATGCAGGATGGGTTCCAGGAATAGGAGTGGGGATAGGAGGTCAATTCAACCTTGGAACAAAATGTTTCTTAAATTTCGCCATGAATTTCACAGCCCGTCCGGAAGTAACAGAAGACAACAGCGCACACGAATATGAACTAAAGGCAATATCCATTCACAACTTGTTAGAATCTCCATTGTCAATAAGCCTTCAGTTACGTTTTTAACATCCGCATAAAAAAAAGGTGGCGAAAACAAAAATTCCGCCACCTTTTAAAAGCAAAATGTTCCAAAGAACTGGAACAATTTTTTACTCTGGAGTGAAAGACGATTTTCCCACACCGCACACAGGACAAACCCAATCCTCCGGAATGTCCTCAAAAGCCGTACCCGGTGCAATTCCACCGTCTGGGTCACCCACTTCTGGATCATAAACATATCCACAGACTTTACAAACATATTTTGTCATTCTAATACCTCCTACAAATAATTATAAACCCACAACAGATTTTTTCCAAATAAAACAATGTTTTTTTATTGGTTCAACAATGCTTCCAACTCCGTGTTCAACCTCAAAACGTCTTGGTCGTATGGATTCAACGCCACAACCTGCTTTAAATAATATTGAGCTTTTCTGTAATCTTTTTTTCCAAAATAATAACGATACAACTCGAACAAGGGTTCTTGGTTGCGAGGGTTTGCGGTAAGACTTTGCCGTAAATCGGAAAGCCGGTCAGACTCGTTTGAATTCAATAAACTGCGTTGATAATATAAATAACTTTTTAGCTTTGAAGATGCGTTGGGCAAAGAAGATTGAATCAAGGACAAAACCTCGGAACGATTTCCGAGTGCCGCCAAGGTCCTGATATATATTTCCTTTACCTCGTCCAAAGAAGAATTTGCCGCATAAAGAGAATCCGCAAGGTTTTTCGCTTCTGTAGTACGCCCCAACCTAATGCAGATGTTTATATGGGCAAGTTGCACATCCATGGCACCGCCTGTTTTTTCCAACAACACGGAACTATAATCATAAGCCTGCTGCCATTTTTTTTTCTGAATGGATTCGTCCATGCATATTTTCAAGGCCTTCAAATTATCCGGTTCCAACGCAAGGATTTCCATGGCAAATTGCCCTGCCGTCTTGCCACGCACAACATTTCCAGAAGTGGCCGCAAGTTCCGCGGCGGCCAGCACAACCTCAAAGTCGTCCGGGTAGAGCATCATGGCTTCTTCCAACGTGGCGGCGGCGGCGGCGGAATTCTTGTTCCATTCATGCTGGATTTGCGCCCTAAGCAAAAGATAGTCGCGTGAAGTCTTGTCGTTTCTTGCATAGACATCAAGCAAAGGAACGGCCCTTATAAAATTCTCCTGTTCCACAAGTACTTTGATTCTGTACAAAAGATACTGGGCGTTTTCAGGTTCCTGTTGCAAAACCTGTGCGATGTATTGCTCGGCGGCGGTAAAATCTTTTTTGGACAGAGAGATTTCTGAACACAACTTTAAAACAAGAAGATTGCGGGGAAAAGCGGTCAAAGTGGCCGTCGCCATTCTTAAAGATGTGTCCACATCGCCAAGCAAAAAGTACGTCCTTGCCAACTCATACTGTATTTCAAAACAATTCGGTTCAAGATTTTTGGCACTGCCAAGAATTTCCACGGCTTCATGATTTTTGCCCATGCGCTGATACAGCCGACCCAAAAGGTAGCTTGCCAAAACAGAATTTTTGTTCATGCTCAACGCTGCCGTCAACGATTCCAAGGACAACTGGTAGTAATCATTGTTGTCAAAAGATGTCACCAAAATCAAAGACGGAAGCACCAAAGTGAAAAAATCAGAGCGTCCTGTATTCTCATCATAAATACCAATCCTAGCAGACTCTATTGCGGCGGTGTACGGGTTGGCCTGCAAATCGCCTGCAGGGACTTCTATCCCGTTTTTTTCGGAAGGCCAAACCATGGACATGATTGAAGACGCAATGGACAAAGCCACTTTGTCAGATTCCGTGTATGACACCGCCGATTTTTTCAACTTTGCCGCAGCACTTTGCAATGAAGAAGGAGAACCTATCTCCAAATTCTGCATTATGGTTTCGTCTGCAAAAGAAAAAAATGAAGTATTGACATGTTCCGGGACAAAAAGAGATACGGCGGGAGTTTCCTGTGCCGCATTCACTCCCGGCAAATCAACGGAATCCAACGGCGGACCAGAACCAGGGGAACTTGCACATGCTGTAAAAAAAAACATAAAACCTGCTGAAACCGCAGCAAGCATCATGCGGAACAGCATTCTTTTCATACCTTTCCGCTTTCCCCTTTGTCTATATCAGAAAAATCGTCGTCCTCGTCTTCCACCATGCCAGTCAAAGGACTTTTTTTATTCCACAAGAAAAAGACCGCTACAAGGACCAAGCCGACAAGAATGAATATTGACGGCCACCATCTGCCGGCAAAATGGAAAAAAGGCTCCGATATTATGTCCGTGGAAAAAAGCAAGAACACAACACCAAGAACTATGATTACCACGGCTGGGACAAGAAAGGCAAGGCGAATTTTCTTGGACTTGTAACAACCAGCTATAAAAGCGGAGACACCTGCTATTATAATAACCACAGGCCACAGAGCTTTCATGCCTTGGGAAAACAAACCTGCGTCCACCATGAGGATAAAAATGCCTGTGCCAACCAAAAAAAGACCGCAGCACATTGTCCAACTTCCCGTAGGTCTAATCAAAGCGAAATACAGGACAAAACCACCCGCAAGGGTTGTAATCAATGAACGCACTATGGGAAGAGGAACATCTCTTTCATGCGAAATGAACGCAAACAAGAAGACACCTAATATAACAAAGGCAAACCCAAAGGCAAGAACAAAATTTTTGCCTTTATGAGGAAAACCTCTTTTTTCTTTTGATTCTGAATAATCTGACATAAAATACCTTCCTAATAACATACACTAAGGAAAGCGTCTTGCCAATAACTAATCGTCATGTTAAAATAAAAAAATGCCATTAAACACACCTTTGTTTGTAAAAGTTTTACTTGTTGTTTTTTTTCTTCCCGCGGCAATTGTCAATTTTTCATCCTGCAAACAAGAAACAGATTCCTTAGTGCAAACGCAACAACAGTTGTATCAACTTTTGCAGAACCCGGACCTTCCGCCGGAAAGCGCATACACAGTAATCAACAGAATTGCAAACAATCTGCTGGCGACAAAGGAATACAACCGCCTGGTTCTTTTTTTGACTGATTACGTGGAAAACCATCCCGGCGACATATACAACGCATATTGGTTGTTGATGACAGCCTATGTGTACCTGCAAATGGACGCAGAACCTGTGGCGGAATATTACTTCGACCGCATTGTAAAAAACTGCCAAGACTTGACAGTGCAAGGGAATTCCATACATTTTTTGTGCCTACAGAATCTAATCCAAATCAGCAAGTCCTCTGTAAACAGGATAGAATATTTCAACACAATAATACAACGCTTTCCGGATTTGGTGAACATAACGGAACTTTACTACAGACTTGCCCAAGAATACGAAAACGAAGGACAATGGGACATGGCATTAAAAAGCTATTCGGCTTTTTTGGAACAAAGCGATGCTTCTTCCATACAAATAGCGGGTGCCCCGAATGCATACAGCCAAGCACAACGTCTAATAGACTTCAACGATTCTCCAAAGGACTGGACGTTTGAGAGTTTGGAAGCCTTGGAGAAAGCCGTCAAAACAGCCATCTCGAACTACAACTACCGCACCCTAGACCGTTACAAATCAAAGGTCAATTTTTTTGCGATGTCATGGCGGCAGGACGAATTTGACACAAACAGTCAGGAAAATTTTTCCATGAGGAAATTTATGACGGGCAACAGAATCCGCTACAACGCAGAACTTGACGAAGCGTCAAATCCAAACGAGGCGTATCTACGCACCTGGGGTTGGAACAGAGCGTATGTGAACGTCTGGTACCTGTACTTTCGTAAGGTGAATTTCCCTGTGGATCCGGAGATTCACGGGCGTTGGGAATGGGCAGGTATTTATTTTGGCGAGATGTTGTGATGGGTAAACTAAAAAAAATCATACTATTTTATTTTTTGTTTGCCGGGGCATCCGCATTTGCAAACCTCCAAGAGCAAAAGGTTGAACCCATTGTTGCAACAGAAGAAAACAACGCCACACAAACTGAATTGGAAAATCCAAATGAGTTGGAATCCACCGATTCACAATCAAGCGAGCAGGTTCAGGTGGAAGAGACGAAAGAAGGACAACCGACCCAACAGCAAGCGGAACGCCCCCCCAGACAAGAACTGGACATTCCTTTGAAAGATCACCCCCATGTCCACAAATACATGAAGGAATTCCAACGGCCTTTCGGGGTGAAGTGGCTGACGAAAGTCCTGGAAAGCGCCGCACCGTACAGAATATACGTCAGACAACAATTGGAACAAAACGGGCTTCCCGCATGCCTTGAATATCTTCCTGTAATTGAATCCGAATACAAGACCAGCGCAAAATCCCGTTCCGGGGCGTTGGGCGTGTGGCAGTTCATGGAAAACAGCATAGCGCCTTTCCTTGAAAAAAACGACTGGATAGACGAAAGACTTGACCCATGGAAGTCAACGGACGCAGCCATAAAAAAACTACAGGATAACTACAAGTGGTTCAACGACTGGGAATTGGCTCTGGCGGCCTACAACTACGGTGCGGGAGGAATCAGCCGCACAATCAAGCGGAACGGCGGAACAAACGACTACTGGCATCTTGTTGACAAAGACGCACTCACAAACCAAACAGAAATGTACGTTCCCAAATTCATGGCAGTCGCAGAAATAATAACCAACGAAGAACACTACGGCCTGGAATTCCCAAAGGCAAGCAAAGAAGACATGCTTGTCTGGGACGAAATTACAGTGACCAAATCCGTTCCTTTGGCAGCATTGGCAAAAGAAATGGGCATAGACACAAGCATTTTAAGTTTTCTCAACCCAGCCCTCATACGTGGAAGAACTCCACCTGCCACAGAATACCAGCTACGTGTTCCTTTGGGCACAGGGTCAGAAGCTCAGGAAATCGTAAAGAACATGCAGCTTCCTGCATATGAACACACTTACACTGTGGTCAAAGGCGACACCTTGTGGGGAATATCACGCCGTTATGGGATAACCGTACAGGATTTGTGCGACGCAAATAATATAAATGAAAACGGAATTTTATCTATAGGGAAGACCCTTTATGTGCCGATAATCAAATGAGGTAAAATTACGTGAAGAAACACTCTTTCTATATAAATTTTTTACACATGGCAGTCTGCATGCTTTTTGCAACACACGGGGCGTTGTTGTCCGCACAAGAAGTTTCATCTGAAAGCATAGTTGACTGGACTCAAAAGACATTCAGCTCCTCCTTGAATTTGGACATGAACGCAGCCGGCCTTCCCTTCCCTACCGGAAAAACAACAGGTGTAAACAGGATAAACAACCAACTGCCAATACTTGTAAAAGACTCCCTTCTTGCATTGAACGTGGATTCGTCTTACAGGTTGGAAGATTTGGTGACAAATGGAATGTTCCCATTCGACGATATCATATCGCTGATTGACAACGGAACGCACTCCCCCGGAATATTCAACAGGACAGGAAGCCAGTTGAACATGGAGCATTACTTGGACTTGTTAAAAATAAACAGCGCAATGGTAAAACACGGCAATCCATATTCTCCACGAACTCCAATAGATTTTGTTCCCAGCCGTCCCTACACCGGCATAATCATAGATGCAAGAGGAAGTCTTTCCGTCCAAGGCGAATTCGTCAAGAAAAAGGGCGAACCTTGTTTTTTCCCTAAGATTTGGGATGAAACCATGGAACTTTTATACGAACGGAACATGACAGATGCTTCTGTCGCAAGAAGCGGTGGAATAGTTGCATATGATTTTTCAGACGACGAGTCCCGCTACCTGGACAGGGTTGGAAACGATCCTTTGCGTATAAAAGCACGCAAAATATACGGGATGAACCCTACAGACCCGGTGATTTCCAGAAACGACGCCCTGAAGGTTTTGTCCGTGCCGGAGAACCTTGCACTTTTACGACAAGGGAAGGTTGTAATCCTTTTGGACAAGGACCAATTGGTTCGTAAAGCCGAACCAACCTACAAAGACAAAGACTATTATGTAATTTACCGTGACTTGGCAAAATTCTTATACGAAGACAAAGTGGAAGATGTGACTGTCGTTCCCACAAAGGACGGAACAAAGATTTCCATACAAAACCTGAGGTTCGTTGCAGATTCGTCATTGCTTCTTCCAGAGGAACAGCCCAGACTGGATTCCATAGCAGAAATGCTAAGGGAAATGGCACAAAGCGGAGAGTTCACCATTACAGTGGAAGGACACACAGCAAGCGTAGGGAAACCTACCGGGGAGTTAAACCTTTCGATAGAGCGTGCCCAGGCAATCCTACAAGCAATGAAGCAACGGGGATTGGACACAACCCATTTTACATATAAAGGCTATGGCGGAACATTGCCGGTGGGCGACAACTCCACAGAAGAAGGACGAGCACAAAACCGGCGTGTGGAAATCATGGTCATACCAAAGGCAACCTACATACAAAGGGATTGGGGTTCAAGCGGTTCTTACCAACAATAAATTTTTTCAAAAACACAGAAAAAACAACATTTCATACTACAATATATGTATGAAGAATTTCATGTCTTTCACCAAACTGCCACCAACATCTTGTGTTCTGTTGGTGGTGGTGTTTCTAGTAGGCACAGGCTTTTTTGGATGTGACAATATGGTGCAAGGAAACGTCCTGCCGTTTGCAGCCACAGAAAAGATTGAGCTAAAATTACCAGAGTATCCACACCAAACGCATCCTCCGCTTGCAGGTTGGCGTATATGCATGGTAATAAACGGGATAGAACAGAACACCATAGTCACTGAATCGTCCAGGACGGTGAATCTTTCTCTGCCACGCAACAAAGCCACACCTGTTTTGTGTTATCCAATCACAAGGAACCCGGAAAACGCAACAAATGAAGGCACGGAATTTTTTCATCCTGCCGGATGCGTTCATCCTTACAGCACAAACCCCACATGGAACGACGGATTCACGGCACAGGTTTTGTCCTCCCTATTAAAAACAAAAGGCAACGCAGACATCCACGAAAAAGAACGCTTCTGTTCTCTTTTTAATTGGGAAAGACTTTCCAGCCTTGTCAAACAAAAAGAAAGTGAAAGCATTTCTAACGGGGACAGCTTCAATCCTTGGCAACTTGACATGGATTCAACTTTGAAAGCGATTGCTTCTGGAAAATTTGCAAAGCACAATGTCAAGCAAAAAAAAATCCATTGTGTTAGGATACAAATACCAAACAAGGTTTTACAAAGTATTCACACTTCAAACAAACTTTACTCCAAGTTCATTCCACAAGAAAACCCCGAACTAACAAGAACAGGTGGAAAAACTTTTATATATGCGACAGTAACGGAATCCCGGGACAAATATACTTTGAACACAGAGAATTCTTTTTTATGTGGGGGCATTACCATAAATGTTTTTGCAGACAAAAAAGGAAAGACAAGACTTGTCACAACAGAACATGAACAGTAAAATTATGACAATGAACCGAAACAAAAAAACTTGGAAAGCCATATACATATTGTTCATGTTTTTTGTGGCAATGTCGTTTTCATGCAACGCGAAAAAAAATCCTTACGACAACGCCAACCCAGAAATAACGGAGTTAAAAGCGCACACTTGGTATTACCTTGACAAAGAAGGTTTCTCGCAAATAGATTTACCACAAAACGCACCGGACACGGCCATAAAGCCATGGACAGAAGCAGTGCGCATTGCCGGGGCGGGAACGCAGGGCGACACATCGTGTGCCTTGGTGAACCGCCTTGGGATATTGGATTTTTCCTCTGGCAGACCAGAATTAATACGCGACATGCAACTTTTTCCCGATGTAACGGCAGACTCATTGCTTTTCACCAAAGAAGGTCCTACGTTCCACATGTACCGCAACTCCTATTTTAATACGAATGCAGAACCAAAAGACCAAACAGAAAAAGAACGACCGCTTTTAGTCCGCTATGATGTTGAACGCAAGATTTGCATTCCAGTGCTTACATATGAAGACTTTGGAATATCCAATGAGTCACAGGTTACAAGCATCCTGCCAAAAAACGGAGCGTGGATGACCGTTATAAAAACCGTGACCCCAGAAAAAACGACCTTCAGATACATGGTTTTTTCCACTCCAGACTCCGACGGTTCGATTCCTAATCCAGCCGCAGCCGCCGTGACGACAAAAGAAATAGACGCAGACACTTTCCGCCAGGCACAAAAACCGATTCCTTTTGTCGAATCCCCGGAACAGTTGAAAAAACTTTTCTTTGCCGTTCCAAACACTTTTGAATTCTATCTTTCTTGCAGGACGGAAGGGCAAAGTGCCGCACAGCTTTATGACAACACGTTGAACCAGTCTCCTCATGGGGGCTACACGTCGCAAGGATGTTCCCTGCTCTTCCCAGAAGGAAAATCCGTGGCCGTATTTTCCGACGGAACCACATACATCACAAATTCGATGTTGTACCAGGACGAAAAGGAAGAAGGCATCACAGTGTTCAGGCTTCCCAAACTGCCTGCCGGTTTTGTATACGGAGAAATTTCCATTTTCGATTCCACATTGTATGTGGCATGGGAAGAAACCGATTTTTACAAGACGGGCAGAAGCGGCTTTATCCAAGTAAACCTGACAAAAATACAAGAAAGTCTTGGGTTTTAACATAAAATCTCAAAAATCTAAATTTTATTTTTTGCTATAGCAAAAAATAAAATAACAGTGTAGAATATAATAAATGAAACAAAAACGAAGGTATATGTCAGTAATAGCCATTCTCTCCCTTGTAACACTCGCTTTTGTAATGCTATCTGTTTACGACTTCTATTTGATTCTTGAGAAAAAAGAATACGAATTCCAAAAAGGCCTTCTACGGGATTTGTCAATCCAAAGCGGTGCGCTTGTGGACATAAAACTTCAAGGTTATATAAGCACCCTGTATGGTCTTGCAGAATTCATCGGAAACCAACCACTGCAAACAGACGAAAATTTAAAGCGGTTTCAGGACGTGCTTTCCCATGAGGAATTCAGGAGGTTGGGTGTCGTTTCCAAGGACGGTGTTCTATGGACGACAGACGGCAAAAACGACATGATCGTGGACATAAGCGACAGATCTTATTGGAAGCAGGTGTTAAACGGGGAAGTCTCAATAAGCGAAGTCAGGGATTCCCGCATAACAGCGGAGAGAGTTTTCTTTATAGCCGTTCCTGTAATAACAAGCAAAGGGGAGTTCCACGGGGCAATCCACGCCGCAATAGACATAGAGGACTTCCAGATGTACACAGGAACCCGTCTGGGCTTGTCGGATTACAACGTATATATGTTGGACAGCGAAGGGGACTACGTGATAAGGTGTCCCCACCATGAAAAATCATGGGACTACAAAAGTTTCTTCGATTTTTTCCATGAAAACGGTTCTGGAATTGACGTTGAAATGTTGAACTCAATGATGAATTCAAGTGAACTGATAGTGGACGACATCATAATTGAAGGTGTAGACTACATAGCCTGTTTCGCCCCACTTGAACTCAACCGCTGGTACGTGGTCGTCACCATACCAAAAGAGGAAATAAACGTCCACATAGAATCCTTGCTCGACAAGAGCATTTATTTGCTGGTCGCCAAATTGTTCATATCCTTGAGCATTCTATGTTTTGTGATAATATACTACACTAGGAAAGACGCTTTGCAGCAACGCAACAAGGAAATCCAAGTAAGGGAAAAATTGTTCAGCGACATAGACGGGTTCATTCAAGCGGACTTGGTGGACAACCGCGTGATATACAGTTCGGACACGATAAACATAAAATACAAAAGCCGCATGACCTACAAGCAGTTGATGGAATCATACATCGAATCAACCGTGCAGCCTGAACACCAGATGAAACTGTTACATGCCACGGCCGCTCAAAACCTTCTTGACTTGCATGAAAAAGGAATCAACCGCATTTCGCTGGAATACCTTGTACACGACTCGTCGGGCAACTCTTTGTGGAATCAATGCGAAATACACGTGGAAAAAGACAGCAACACCTCTCATCCATGCATATATTACGTCATAAAAGACATTGACGAAAAAAAACGCAGGGAACAGAGCCTTAAAGCCCAGGCAGAACGTGACGAACTGACAGGTCTTTTCAACCGCAGCGTAGCAACGGACAAAATAAACCAGACATTGATTATTGACAGTGCGAACACAGACAACCAGCACATCTTTATTATTTTGGATTTGGACAATTTCAAGACACTCAACGACACACTGCTCCACAAGACGGGGGACAAGGCGTTGCAGGACGTGGCAAGGATTCTTGTGAACACGTTCAGGAAAGACGATATTGTGTGCCGTCTTGGCGGCGACGAATTTGTAGTGTTCCTTAAAAACATAAACTTCATCGTGATGGAAGAAAAGTTGAAAAACCTTATGACGAAACTGCAACTCACATACAAAGAAGGTGACAAACAAGTAAAAATAAGTGCTTCAGCCGGGATATCATTCTCCCCGCGGGACGGAAGTTCATTTGTGGACTTGTATACTAAAGCAGACTCCGCATTGTACCAAGCGAAAAAAAGCGGCAAATCTACCTTCCGTTACTACGAGGAATAAACACAAATTCCTTTGGTTTACATCATCCTTGCAAACATATATAATCCTTGCCATGAACAAATCCTATGTGTTGCAGGTGTTGAAAATAACCAGCCCCGTTTTTTTTGGATACATTGCGATAGGAATCCCCTTTGGTTTGATGCTGGTGAACGCAAACTACCCTTGGTGGCTTGCACCCATTATGAGCGTGCTTATGTATGCCGGGGCGGGGCAATACATGGCCATAGCTTTGTTTTCCAGCGGGGCGACTTTTCCCGTAATCGCCGTGACCATGCTCCTGCTGAACATCCGCCACATTGTCTACGGTCTTTCGCTCATAACACCGTTCAAGGACACAGGAAAATGGAAGCCATACTTGATTTTCGCTCTAACCGATGAAACTTATGCGTTGATGACAAGTTGTGCAATTCCCCATGGACTTGAAGCCGGAAAATTCTACGGAACAATCGCATTGCTTGACCACCTGTACTGGATTGCAGGTTGCCTTGTAGGGGCGGTGGCAGGAACATTGATTCCCTTTTCTTTTGAAGGTGTGGACTTCGCCCTAACGGCGTTGTTCGCGGTTCTTTTGATTGACCAAATAAAAAAGTCAAAGGATTTTGTGCCGCCTGCAATCGGAGTTGCCGCAACCATACTTGCAATGATTTTAGTTCCATCACAATACATACTGATAACGGCATTGGCTTTAGGTGTAAGTGCATTGTCAATCTTCAAGTACAGGAAAAGCAAATGCAATTGACAGTTTGCGCAGCGTTGATAGCGACATTGATTTCCGCCCTGGTTATTTTCGCCACAAGACTTTTCCCTTTCGCACTTTTTTCCAACAAAGAACCGCCGGCACTGCTAAAGTTCATAGAAAAGTACATCCCCCCAATGATTATGGCGATTCTTTTGGTCTACTGCTTCAACGGAGTGAATTTCTTTGACAAACCCCACGGAATTCCCCACCTTACAGCTCTTGCCGTTACCGTCTTGACATACTTATGGAAAAACAATTCCATGCTGAGCATTTTTGGTGGGACAATCGTGTTTATGATTCTCAAAAATCTCTAGTTTACAATAAAGTAAACCGTTTTTTTTTTAACTTCATTGCCACTAAACTTTATACAAACCCAATATCTATGCTAGAATAACCAAAACAATTAAAAATACCTTTATCTTGTTTTGGATAATGCTTCAAAGGAGATTCTTATGGGAGTGAGACAAAGATTAACTTTTAACATTGTAATGCCAATCGCAATCGTAACGGTGCTTGGTATAATCGTGATGGCATTACTGCTAAAGCTTGGCATACAGCAGGCCATAATACAAACAGACGAAGAAGACCTTGTACACGGTCTTGTGATAATGGATTCTGCGGTTTCTGAGAAAAAGGCAGAGATTTTAGGACTGATAAACTACACAGTCGAAGACACTTCCCTTTCTGCAAGGAATTTGTCGTCCATAAATGCGACAAGGTTGTGGCTCCAGGGCATGATGAACGTATCAGGGCTTAGCAACGCCGCAATATGCGACATGAACGGAATACCAATTGTGTCTGTGGCTTCTAACGACTTTTCACGGGAATCAGAGAAAAAAGCCATTATGGCGGCAAAATCCGGCGAACCGATTGTGACGGTAACAGCGGACGACGAGGCCATAAGATTGACTTGCGCAGGTGTTCTAAAGGTGGACAATGTTCCAGCCGCCATATTGGTGTTTCAAACAGACTTGAGCAGCAGACAGTTTTTGGACACAAACTCCTTTATGATTGACAAAGATTTGACCTTGTTCGTGAACGATGTCCGGGTGGGAACCACACTAAAAGACGAACGGGGGAATTTCATAACAGGACAGAGACTTGCCAACGAAAAAGTCCTTTCAACCGTATACAAGGAAGGCAAGAACTATCTTGGGACGACAAAAATCAACGGCAACGACTACGTGGTAATCTACGCCGCCTATCCCACGGACGACCCAGACGTGAACACAATGTGCTTTATCGGGAAGGACATGGAACACGTAAAGCACGTCACACAGATTGCATTGAATTTCGCACTGCCCACCATAATCTTTATATTGCTTTTGATTGGAACTTTGGTCGTATTCAGGATAAGAAAATCCGTCATCAAGCCAATAAAGCAGACCTTGGCAGCCTTCAAGAACTTGAACGGGGCAGACGGACAGGCGGACTTGTCCTACAGAATAACCATAAAGAGGCACGATGAAATCGGCGACATGTGCGAAGAAGTGAACAAATTCATAGGCACGCAAAACCATATGCTTACGCAGGTCAAGCACGTGGGAGAGTCCTTGCAAGAAACAGGTGAAACATTGGCGGCCGCATCGCAGCAAGCCGCTGGTGCTACGTCGGAGATAATGGCCAACATTTCCAGCGTAAAGAATTCCGTACGCAAACAGAATGAAGCCCTTGACGCAGTTACGGACGTACTCAAGTTGAATCTCCAGGGCGTGGATGTGCTTGATGCCCATGTTGAAAGCCAATCGTCTGGAATAGTGCAGTCTTCTGCTTCTATTGAACAAATGGTGGGCAACATTGCCTCCGTGTCCAATTCCGTTGACAAAATGGCAGAGGAATACAGACTGCTTATCTCAATCGCAAACGAAGGAAAGCAACGTCAAGACGAGGTTGCAAACCAAGTCAACAACATGGCGCAACAGTCCCAGCACCTTGCAGAAGCAAACAGCGTAATTTCCCAGATTGCATCCCAGACGAACCTGCTTGCGATGAACGCCGCGATAGAAGCAGCCCATGCCGGAGAAGCAGGAAAAGGCTTTAGCGTTGTTGCAGACGAAATCCGAAAACTTGCGGAAAGTGCGTCCGTTCAGTCAAAGGCGATTCAGACCGAATTGAACAACATCTCAAAGATAATTGATTCCGTTGTAAATGCATCATCCATATCCGTGCAAGAATTCGTACAACTCACAGAAAAAGTGTCCAGCACAGAGCATCTTGTTCAAGAAATAGACAACGCCATGACAGAACAAAGGGAAGCCTCACAACAGGTTCTTATAGCTTTGCACGAGATAAATGACGCCACGGCGAAAGTACAGTCCACGCAAAAGCAAATGTCCAGCGACATGAATTCTGCAAAAGGCAAAGTGCAAAATTTGGAGGACATAAGTCGTTCCGTGGAAGGAAGCATGAACGAAATGAACGAAGGCGTAAAGGAAATAACCATTTCTTCACAACATGTTTCCGACATGGCGTTTGCCACAAGAGAAAACATCCGTTCCTTGGACGAACTTCTTGGCAGTTTCAAGCTGACTGCGGACGAAGAGAACTGACGACAACACTACAGTTGATTACAAGGAAGTCGGAACAACAAACCGGCTTCCTTTTTTTTTGCTATTGACAATACTTTGTGTTTCCACCATTCTCAGATTTGGAGGTGTTCTTAACATATGGAAAATTTCACATTTTACAGTCCAACCAAATTTGAATTTGGAAAAGATGCGGAAGACAAAACAGGAAAACTTGTAAAAGAATTCGGCGGTTCAAAAGTCATGTTGCATTACGGCGGTGGTTCCGTCAAAAAGTCAGGGCTTCTTGACAGGGTGAAAAATTCCCTTGAAGCAGAAGGAATTGAGTTTGTAGAACTTGGTGGGGTTCATCCAAATCCTTTGGATACAAAAGTTTACGAAGGAATTGAACTTTGCAAAAACAACAAGGTGGATTTCATACTCGCTGTTGGTGGAGGTTCCACAATAGACAGCGCAAAAGCAATTGCCCTAGGGTGTTGCTATGACGGTGATTTTTGGGATTTTTATTCTGGCAAGGCGACTCCAACAAAGGCTTTGCCGGTGGGAACAGTCCTTACAATAGCCGCAGCCGGTAGCGAAGGTTCTGGAGATTCTGTAATCACAAAATCGGATGGACTGATAAAACGTGGCACAGGCGGTGAATGTATTCGCCCCAAGTTTTCTGTGTTGAACCCTGCACTAACACAGACCCTGCCTGCCTACCAAACAGCCTGCGGAATAACAGACATAATGGCGCATGTGTGCGAAAGATACTTCACAAACACAAAGAATGTTGAAACCACAGACAGACTTTGCGAAGCCGTCCTTCTTGCGATGATTAACGAAGCACCAAAAGTCATAAACAATCCCGACGACTATCAGGCAAGAGCGAATATAATGTGGGCCGGCATGGTGGCACACAACAACATAGTCGGGGTTGGAAGAGACCAAGACTGGAACAGCCATGGAATAGAACATGAACTAAGTGGAATGTACGATTGTGCACATGGAGCAGGCCTTGCGGTGATTATGCCTGCATGGATGACATTCGTGATGAAGCATGATGTTATGCGCTTTGCCCAATTTGCCGTAAGAGTATGGGGATGCAAAATGGATTTTAGCGACCCTCAAAAAACAGCCGCAGAGGGAATCGCTGCATTCAAGGCCTTCCTTAAATCCATTGGAATGCCTGCCACATTAGGCGAAGTCGGCGGGAAAAAAGAAGACATTCCTCAACTTGTCAAGAATTTTGGATTAAAAGAAGGTCAAACAACAGGAGGTTTTGTGAAACTTTCTTCTGACGACATAAAAGAAATCTATATGCTTGCCTTGTAAAAGTTATATTTCTATTACAAGGCCATCATACGCAGGAGCAATGTTTTGATTCTTAAAACATTGCTCTATTTGTACATGTGTCATATCGTGGCAGATATGAGTGAACCAGTTGTGTTTGGCTCCTATTTTGTCCGCCACCTCGGCAGCCTGTGAAAAAGAAAAATGAGTGCTGTGCGGTCTGCGTCTAAGACCGTCTATAACCAAATGTTCTATTTTGCCGGAAAAGCGGCGCAGCAAGTCCATGGAAGTTTTTGGGATGCTGTTGCAATCCGTAAGATAGGCGACATATTTGTTGTCCTTCCCCAAAAGCCACCCGACAGTTTCCAACGAACCATGAATCAACGGAACAGGTATAATACTAAGACTCCCCACTTCAAGAGGATATTCAACAGAATAAAGGGAACAGTCGACGGTGTTTATCTTGGGTTTGCCACCACCTTCCAAAACAGGTTTAAATACATACGAGAACCTTTCGTGCAAATCCTGCAATGTAGTCGCATTGCCGTAAATAGGCAAACCTTGTCCTTTAGTTTCTGGATGTACACGTTGTACGCCGTCTTGTGACGGAGGCTCCAAAGAACAAGTATGGGAAAAAATCCTTATGTCGTCCATCCCGTTCATGTGGTCGGCATGACCATGCGTCAACAAAACGGCATCTATTTTTCTTATTCCAAAATGCAAAGCCTGACTACGAAAGTCAGGACCTATATCAATCAATATTGATGTTGCAGAATCAAGAGGAGTGGCACCATCTGTTATCCACATGGAACAGCGATACCGCTTGTCCTTAGAGTCTTGGGAACGACAGCAATCACAGTCACAAGCAATCACAGGAATACCGTGGCTTGTCCCCGTGCCAAGTAATGTACAACGCATAAACACAGAATAAACAGCAAAAAAAGTTAAGTCAACTACGTAACAGGCCAACACCACAACCCAAGAAACTTCCTTCCAACAGCATTTTCTTTGTCTTTTTCTGAAGAGAAGTGGTTTCTGGCAAGGCGGAGTAATCGCAGTCTTTATTTGGATTAGTTTTGAAAATCCATTCAATAAAATCTATATCCTGTGCATCATAACTGGTTATATCAAATCTTTTCTGAAACGCTAATATATTTGAATCTTCTTCAAGCAATTCTTTCAGCCTAGGCGACATAAGCCATGACTCGCACACAAAGGGAGAATCCATATAGTCAGGATAAAAATCCGCCAAGAATTTTCTGGCACAGGCAAGGGACCCGTCAATGCAATCAGGGGTAATATTTGCGTCGGAAGGTATATGCAAAGAAACTTTTTTCTTTCCGTCCACAGAAAGCAGCTCATACTCAAGCTCCCCCAAGCGAAACAAAACCATACTAAGCTGTCTGTACGTCCACCAACCACGGTCAAATGCAAATAAACCCGTTTTTTTATGGCACTCTTCAACAAACCTTGAAAAACATTTCATTGTGTCATAAAAAATCTTATTCGGAATCTTTTTGGCACGGTATTTTTCCAAAGCAAGAGAAGCACACACCAGTTGACAGGCAAGCATTTTCATGCAGTCTTTGTCCACCCCAAGGTAATTTTCAAGCCGCATGTATGCACTGGGAGCAGTTTGCCCATCCAAAAGGTCTTGTAAAATTCCATCTATTTTGCAAAAATCAAAATTTCGGACAAAACGAGCCACAGCGACATGGATTTCTTTTTGCAAGCCTATTCTGCCGCATACATCATAAAAGGAATCAAAGTCCACCCTGACATGGCAATGCAATAGTTATTCCCTTGTCAAAAGGCCATAGGCTTCTGCTGCTGTTTTAGCAGAAAGCAACGCATCTCGCAAATCTTGGTTCTTTAATTTTGAACTGAAAAAAGCCAATGTCTGCAAGTAATAGGAATGCTGGTTGTACGCCGCTGCAATCATAAACAAAAGCCTTACAGGAACATCGTCTATCG
>JAZSMM010000325.1:0-4663 GCA_045535895.1 Treponema sp. | reverse complement strand
CAACGACTGGTTGTTGTGCAGCCTTGTGATTACGTTGGCAAAAAGACCGCTTACGCTTGTGTTTATGTACCATTCATGCTTTAGAAGTTCTTCATGGTAGACTGCGTTTGTTCCAATTATCCTGTAGAACAAACCTTTTTTGTAGGCTTCGTTGAATTGTTCTACGGCATTCCCTGTGAAAAAAGGAAGGCTTATGGCGGCGATTACTTTTGTCGCCCCTTGTTCTTTTAGAAATTCCATGGCCTTCAGCAATGTGCCGCCGGTTCCCAACATGTCATCTGCAAGGAAAGCCACTTTGCCTGTGACATCTCCAAGCAACTTCACGGATTTTATGTTGGTGTCTTTTGCATTTTGGGTGACCAATGAATAGTCGCGTTCTTTGTATATCATTGCCAACGGAGTTTTTAGTCCGGTTGCATAGAATTTATTGCGGTCTATCGCTCCGGTGTCCGGTGAAACAATAACCAAGTCGTCTTTTTCTTTTGTCAAGTCGATTAGCTTTGCGAGTTCCCGTATGATTTGGTAGCTTGCATGCAAGTTTTCAAGGTGGGTCTTACCAAAAGCGTTCACGATTTCACGGGAATGGATGTCCAAGGTTATTATGCGGTCTACGCACATGTTCTCGTAAATATGGCCGAGAAGACTTGCCGTGAGTCCTTCACGTCCTTTTTTCTTGTGCTGCCGACTATACGGATAGACAGGAAGCACCAACGTGATGTGTTCCGCTCCCGCTTGTCTGACGGCGTCTATAGTGACAAGCATGGAAATAATATGGTCGTTGACGGAAAGAACCTCCGTGTTTTTCCCACCGTTGAGCTTTATGGGCTGGTGGTTTTCCACATCCTGAAAGATATACACGTCCTTCCCGCGGATGCATTCTTTTATTTCGGTTTTGAATTCACCGTTCATAAAATAGGTGAACTCCACGTCCACCTTGAATTGCGGAGTACGATATTTGTCGGTTGCTCCTCGAACGCACAAGTCCGTGGTTTTCATGTCGTTTAGGAAATTCGTGTCCCTTATGAACTGGTCTTTTGTTATTTGGTATCTTTTTGAGATTACATCACTTCTCAAGTTGAAGCGGTGTTTGTACATATGGCGCAGATGGGCAATTACTTCATTGGCAAAAGCCTCTCCGCCGGGGCAGGCCACAACCGCAAGGTTTGTAGGTTCGGAATAAGACATGGCAAGAACCTCTCCTGTAAAAGGTATTTGCAGATTATCATTTTTTTGGTGTTTTGTCTATTCAATTCTTTTAAATCATATTATAATAAAAGCATGAAAACATGGTTGCGTGTGTCCATATGTTTTTTTCTCTTGTCGCTTTTGTTCTCATGCTCAAACGGACAGGCTGTCAAGGAACCGCATGGCTTGCTTGGCGAGCCCACTCTTAGGTCCACGCTGCTTTCTTTGTCGGATTCGGTGCCATGGACGCAGGAACTTGAGCCGGACGTAGTGTCAGAAAGAAAGACTGGCGACATAAAGCGTTTTGGCGCTCCAAGGATGTCCGTTCCAGCGGCGGCTTCTGCCTTGTCGGCTCTTCCGGAAGAACTTGTTTTTCCGCAGATAGACGGGCTTGGAAGCCTTGACATGGCGGTTGCTGCGGCAGACGTTGTCGCTTTGGTTGAGGATTTTTGCAACGGACTTGTAAATAAAAAAGAACCTTATTCTTTGATGCTGGCGGGGCGGGAATATATCCTGACAATTTTTTTGTATGATGTTTCAAAGGTAGATTTCACCGGGTTTGTCATGGCATCTCCTTATGAGGATGGTTTGTATACTCAAGTCCCTGTCAGGTTGTATTCAGGAAACTCTTTTCTTGATGTTCAGTTATATGTAGTCAACACTGGTTCTCTGAGACGCATAGACCAAATAAAATATGGGGAGATTGTACATGAATAATGTGTTGTCTGGTCTTGAACGAGACATTGTTGTCTCATACTTATGCGAGGATGACGTTCCTTTCACTCTCGTTCCATCCCAGCCGGCGGAAAGGATTTTCTCCTTTGTCACAGGAATAGGAGGCGTCCAAGTCTTGTCAGAAGGAATCATTCTTTTTACGGACTCTTTTGCTTTGCCTGTGGACCTGGTGAATTCTTTGGTGGAAATCCGATTTTATTTTAGGAAGCTTGGGTTGTCTTTTTCTGGACGGGTTTCTCGTACAAAAACAGGAGCCCTTGCCGTTGTTGTTCCCAAGGAGATTCTGCGCCTTGCCGACTCGGTTTCTCCTATGGAATCCCCGTTTGCCTGTCGTCTGTTTTTGGGTGAGTCTTTTAGCGGGGACTGCCTTGATTGCCGCCAGTGGAACGGTTTTCCGCTTTTTGTTCCCCAGGCATGGCGTTCAATTCCCGAACCCCCGTCAAAAAACCTCCAAAAAAACATGGAAAGACTATGTGGTGCGGTTCCTGCAAAGTTGCCGCCGCTTGTCGTAAAAGCCATGAGCCAAAGTGGCAAAGCCGTTGTTGTTGCAGAAAGTAGTCTCTGCGATTCCGACCCTTTCCCTTTTGACGGGTGCATAACAAAGGCAGATTCTTTTGTTGACCAGTCTTTCTTGGATTCTGTTCGTTCCGTGCAGGACGGTTTTTATTTTATGACGGGTGGAAATTCTTCTGTCATCGGGCAGGTGTATGGCATAAGAAATGTCGTTGATCCTCAACACATTTGTGAAATAATTCCCTTGTTGTCCGCCGCATATTTTCTTTCTTGTGATTCTGAAAAAAATGAAGCGGTAAAAGGTCGCGCCGCCCAGCTTTTGGTTTTATATGTCAGCAGCTCAGAAATGATTTTGGCCTGCGAACACGGGGAGTTCCCTTTGCAGACGGAAATCCCGTATTCCGTTCTCTTGCAAGTTCCCATGCGTTCTATGCGTCGTTCCATAACATTGGTTTGCTCCGTTGACAGCGTATACTCGCAAAACAATCGAACCTGTGCATGTTGCAGGCTTTCCTCTGTCAAGGCAGAGGACCAACGGTTTTTGTACGAGTCGTTGAATGGAAAACGGTTTATATAATCTTTTGTTTTTATTTGCATTTTTCCATGCCAATCCACTACCATTAAATTCATAGGAGAAATTATGAAAGATGAATTTATGCTTTGCGGGGAATGCAAGTCCGTCTTGCAAAAACTTCCAGGAGAAGTGCTTTACGTTGCGGACGCCGGCAAAGGACTTGAAACGCTTCAAGCAGGAGTAGTGGAAGCATCGAAAGAAAAGCACATACCCGTTGTCCATGTGAACGATTCCCAAGTAATTGTGGAAGTGGGAAGTGTAGCCCATCCAATGGTTTCAGAGCATTATATTTTATGGATTATGCTTAGGACGGACAAGGGTTTTATGTACCGAATTTTGACCCCCGGAGAACCGGCTGCGGCTGTGTTTGACATTCAACCAGATGAAAAACCTCTTAGGGCATATGAGATGTGCAATGTACACGGACTTTGGAAAAAGGAGATTCAGGACTGACAGGTCAAGGCACTTGATTTTTTTATTGGGTGTCTGTCGTTTCTGTGGATTCTTGTTTGGCGGAGGGGGCTTTTGCACCCATCAATATTGAAATTGGTCGTAGAAGCTCCACGTTTTCGCAGGTTATTTTTAATATCACTGTCATGGGGACCGCTAGAATCATCCCTATGAAACCCCAAATCCACCCCCATATTGAAAGGGACACTATTATGACAAACGGCGAAAGCCCCAGGCTTCTTCCTTGTACTTTTGGTTCCACGAAATTCCCCAAAATCATGTTCACGGCGAGCATAACAAAGCCCACCCAAATTACAGGTGCGAAATGAGGCCAAAACTGAATCAAAGCAAACAACGTTGTCACCACGCCGGATATAATTGAACCGAAATTTGGAATGAAGTTGAGCACGAAGGCAAGAAACCCCCACACAATAGGAAAGTCCAACTTTACGAGCGCCGTGCCCAGAAAGACAAAGACACCTGTCAGCAAGGATATGAAGAATTTCACGGAAAGATAGCGTGTCACCTGCATTATGATGTCCTTGACAATGTAGATGATTTTGCCGGGCGATTTGTTCCCCAGGGCATAGATTGCCTTCTCCTTGAACAGGGTTGTTTCTGACAAAAGAAAGATAACGAAAAGGATGATTACTGTGACGGTTTTTGTAAAACCTAGCAAGCCGTTGGAGAACGTGAGCGTGGCGGTTTGTATTACATTTCTTATTCCCATCTGGTTCCACAGGTTTGTGAAAAGGCCGGAGTCGCTGTCATACGACAGGTCGAACACAGTTGCCAAAGTCTTGTAGATGTCCAAGAACCGTTCCTCGTATTTTGGGTATGACGCTAAAATGGCTTTGGCACTGGAAAAAAGAAGGGTGCCCACAAAAAATATGGCCGTCAACATAAGTAGGAGAACTATTATTATCCCGAAAACTGTAGGAACATGGAATTTGCTGTTCAATGTTGAGATTACAGGTTGGAATACAAAAGAGAGTAAAACGGCTACCACTATTGGCAGGATGACTTCTGCGGTGGCTTTTAACACACCTCCTGTTAGAAAAACACAGATGACAATCAAAAGTATGAATATTCCTCGTGAATACGAACGACTTTCCATAATAGGTTTCCTTGAAGTTCTAGTCTAACGCCTTATAACGTCAAATCCACAGTAGGGTACAAGAACGTCCGGCACGGTGACGGAACCGT
>JAZSMM010000350.1:0-15428 GCA_045535895.1 Treponema sp. | reverse complement strand
CGGATTTAATTACGCCGGAATTCTTGGAGGCAATCCGTCTGTTGTGCCTACCCTAGACAGTTCTTAAAAACCAAAAACTAGTCGCACCAAAATTGCAGGATATACTTGCAGACATAAAACCCGCCGCATTGAAATATTTTGAAATGGCGGATCAATTTATCGACGGCAATTACGGAGCACAATCTGTGGTTGACCGCAAAAAATGCGGCAAAAAGTTGGATTCAGAGAAATTATGGAAGTTGCTAGAAAAACGAATAACCGCCTTGGTTAAATTTGCTGATTCAGGTCAGAAAAAAGCCGCAGACAGTTTCACTGTTTCTGTCTTTGAAGGAATGCATGAACGCTCTGCTTGTTCGCAAATGCTTGCAGGTTTTGTTGTCCTTTATTCTTTACGTGATGTACTTGGAAACAAAGCGACCGCCCAAAATGCAGCGGACTTGATTGCAAAATGGGGACTGGAACGCAAGTTGCAGGATATTCTTCTTAACGAAAATATCCCGACTTCTCAAACCTATGTGCCGGTGCGAACTATTCTAGCGTCTATTCCTTTCTGCGATGCAATAGCTTCTCTTAAAGCGGACTCATCAGGAAAAGTGCAGCAAAAACTGCTGAAAGAGACCGCGGGCGTTGTTGCGGACAAACTTGTACATGCTCCTACAGCGGCAATCACCGCCGGAGTGAACAACTTTGACAACATAATGTGGTTCAATGATGAACGCATGGCAGACGCTGTGTGGTATTCTGTTGCCGTTCCTGCCATAATGAATGTTACAACTGCATCTGATTATCCAAACTTGGAGACTGTCCTTGCGTTGCTAACAGCTGCACAAAAAAAGGCAGAGTACCGTGCAGAAACCTTTGTAGAGTTTTTACCCCTCCCTGCGGTAAAAACGCCAAAGACTACCGCAAAAAAAACAGTTGCAGAGAAAAAAAGCCCTGCAAAAAAAACAGCTAAGAAAGTGGCAAACAAAAAGAAAGAATAAAACATTACCAACAAACCCCTTAGGGTTAAAATCCTAGGGGGTTTTTCTGATTGACATATTTTGTGAACATATTAGAATGATGACAAATACATTTTATTTAGAGGAACCCAATGATTGAGAAAAAACCTTTGGTTACAGACCTTTATACGGCTGACCCTTCAGCCCATGTGTTCAATGGAAAGATTTACATCTATCCTTCCCATGATCGTGACATTGATGTGGAAAACAACGACAATGGGGATCAATATGACATGACAGATTATCATGTTTACGAAATGCCAGACACAGAAACTTTCCCAAAAGATTGTGGCGTAGCCCTTGACCTAAAAGATATTCCATGGGCCAGCAAACAATTGTGGGCTCCTGACTGCGTTGAAAAAGACGGAAAATATTATTTTGTATTTCCTGCAAGGGACAAGAATGGTTTCTTTAGAATTGGAATAGCCGTTGGCGACAATCCGGCAGGTCCGTTCAAGGCAGAACCAGAACCAATCAAAGGAACATACAGCATAGACCCGTGCATGTTCCCGGACACAGACGGAAAGTACTACTTGTCTTTTGGAGGAATTTGGGGCGGACAACTAGACAAATACCGCAACAATGTCTATGACGAGAAAAACATGGAACCCAAAGGCGACGAACCTGCCGTATGTGCAAAAATTGCCTTGATGAACCCGGACCTGAAATCCATGGCAGAAGAACCCAGAGACATTGTGGTTCTGGACGAAAACGGAAAGCCTTTGACGGGCGGCGATGAAGAAAGACGTTATTTTGAGGATCCTTGGATTTTCAAGAAAGGCGACACATACTACTTTACATATTCCACTGGAACAACGCATCTTTTGTGCTATTCCACTTCAAAGAATGTTTACGGACCGTACACATACGGAGGCGTAATTTTGACCCCTGTACTTGGTTGGACAACCCACCATTCAATTCTGGAGTTCAACGGCAAGTGGTATCTTTTTTACCATGACTGCGAACTTTCTGGTGGTGTAAATCAAAAGCGCAACGTAAAATTCTGTTCTTTGGAATTCAACCCGGACGGTTCAATCAAGACAATCGACGGCAGTTTATAACAAATCTGAGTGAGACAAAGCTTTTGTCGCAGGTGGTAGTTGTTCCACAAAAACGTCATAGCCCAGATAGCCCATGGCGGAAAACAGTTGGGTCACTTCCAGTTTAGCTCTGGACAAAGTGGCTTCTAACAAGCCGTGTTCCACCAGACGTTGCTGGGCTTGTTCTTTTCTGCGTGTAATTTCAGCAAAAAGCTCCGTGTTGGTTATTTTGCAGAACAAACTGGATTTTTCATCGAACTTCTCTATGTCCTCTATGTCGATTGAATGGTCAAAGATTTGCGGTTCAGGAAGATGCACAACGATTTTTTTTGCAGTTGAATCAATGTCAAACCGGCATTGGTCAAGTTGGATTCCTGTCTTTATTTTTCCTACATAGCGGTAGATGCTGTAACTTTTGGAAACACCCATTCTGGATTTTTTGAGCAAAACCACATCCGTATAAATCGTAGTTAAAACAGCAAGTTCAGAGCAACCCAAAACCTCTTGAAGAACCAAGGCGGTGCCTTCTGGTTTTTCCGTGCGCTCTTGCATAAACAATCGCAAAGATTTCCCTGTTTTTTTTGCTGTGTGGTGCAAGATAAAATACACACACAAAAAAGAAAGCAAAGGCATGGCAGACGCTATTACAGAAAAGACGTTAGACCTTCTTGGCAAGTTCAACGCCACCAAAGGAAACAGCAAGGCAAAAACTATAAGCACTGTTATCAACGTAGAAGACATGTTGGTTCTTTTTCTTGTGTCGTTGTCATCCATTCCGTCAGCTCCTGTCATTTTAGGATTCGGTTTAAAACGGGATCTTTTTGTCGCCAGTTCTTGTTCACTTTTACCTGCAAATCAAGATCTATTCGGTAGGGGAAAATTTCTTTAAGTTGTTTAACTGCTCCCAACCGAATAGTTTTTATCATGGAAGCACCCTTGCCTATGACCATGCCTTTTTGGCTTTCTTTTTCCACGCATAAAAAAGCACGAACCCAAAGTTCCTTGCCGTCACGCCGCCATTCCATGTCGGATATGTCCACATAAATTGCGTGCGGAATTTCATCATAAAGCCGATTGATGGCCTGCTCCCTGATAATCTCTGCTATACGAAAGTCCACCTCTTGATCTGTGTAGAATTCTTCAGGATAAAAAGCCTCTCCTTCTGGGGAAATTGAGTAAAGTGCCCTTAGGACATCATCTACTCCTGTATCGTCCTTGGCGGAAATTTCAATTATCTTGTCTGTTGGCACTTTAGGCAAAACCTGCACAATGAATTTTTTGCTTTCCTTTGGTTTGGATTCCTTTAAATCCGTTTTGTTCACGGCAACAACAAGTTTTTGTGAATATGGGGCAACAAGGTCTGCGGTAAGTTGCTCCTCGTTGCCCGGTGAACGGGTGGAATCAATGACATACAAAACAGCGTCTGCGCTTTCTAGTTGTTCCCTTGCCATTGACTGAAGGCGTAAGTTCAGTTTTTTTTCGGAATCATGGTAACCGGGTGTGTCTACAAACACAAGTTGCCCCAAAGATGTATTCACAATACCACGCACAGCATTTCTTGTAGTCTGTGGGACAGGAGAAACGATGGAAACCTTTTCTCCGCTAGCGGTATTCAAAAATGTAGACTTTCCGACAGAAGGCCTACCAATTATTGCCACAACGGCCGATTTTTTTTTGTTTTCCATGGACAAACTATACTTTAAATACCGACCTCTGCCAAGAGATGCAAAACCCCGTCCCTCCGTGCGTAAGCAAAACATGCAACCGTGACATGCAACCGTGTGCATGTAAACGTGGGCGAAGGCAAGAGGGTCCGTACGGTGACTAAAGTCACCTACCTGCTTTGCAAAACTAGCACAAATAAAAAACAGAGGTCTTCTCCCTAAAGGGCGCCCTCCTCTGTTTTTTGCCGCTAGAAGCTACGCTGCGAATAACGTCCCTCTTGCCTTCCCCGGTCGTTTCAATGATTTCATTTCATGTGCGGTTTCCCGTTTTTATCGCACGGCGGGCGGTGTTTTTTCCGGCATTAAAAACGCCACAACGTAGTTGTCCAAGTCAAGGTAATCCCGTGCCAGTTGCCGCAATGTTTCTTGAGAGACCATAGCAGGAATTGTATCTACATCCAATATAAGCCGCAGAGGTACATCGGTAAGCACGCTGTCCGTTATGGCAGAAAGCCAGTAAGAATTGGTTTTTAAAGCCGTTTCCATTTCTCTGCGGTAGGTTTCCTTCAACTTAACCATGTAGGATTCATCCACAAGTTCCGCTTCAAGCCGTTTTATTTGGGCAATAACTTCATCCGCAAGTTCTTGTTCTCTTCCTGGTTCGCAACCAAAATTGATTTGCACCATAAAATTACGTTGCGGAGCAGTGTTCATAGAAGCATAAACACTCACACCGTAAGAACCGCTTTTGTCTTCACGTATAACTTCTCGCAATCTTATGTTTAAAAGTAGTTCCAGCATATTAAGCATTTCAGAATCAATATTAGCCTGTTCTGGGTTCGCTTGTGGCAGGCTTCCGCCAAAGGCTATGAACACACGGCTTTGTTCTTCCATGCCTTTTTCAACCGTTGCTCTGGGCTTTCCTTGGGGGAATTCATTCTCCTGCCAAACAGCTTTCTCTGAAGGAACACCAGAAGAAGGCAAGGTCGCAATATAGGTTTCTGCCAAAGACAACAACTGACTTTCGTCAAAGTCACCCACAAAAACAAAGGCAAAATCCGCCGCATCGGAAAACCGTTCGCGATAAGCCTTTTCCGCTTTGCCCTTGTCCATCATGGCAACAAATTCCGGAGTCATTGCAGATTTCCTTATGTCGTCGCCATAGACCAATTCTATTAGAACATCGTTAAAAACATTCACTGGCTGGCTGGAACGGCTTTCCGCCATAGTCTTAACCGAATTCATCAGTGTGTTCCAACCTGCATCCGTAAAATCCGGGGCAGTGAAACTCAGATAAAGAAGTTGCATCAAGGTTTCCAAATCCGTTGTTGCTGCTTTGCCGCTTAGCCCTTCAAAATAATCTGCAATAAAAGACCGTAACGACACATTTTTACCAGCAAGTTTCTTTTGCAGTTCCGGCAAAGAAAAACCGTTCAATCCAGACAACTCCACAAAATCCGAAGCCACTGTGGCGGAAGGCACATCTTCGTCACTCAAAAGGGAAAGCCCTCCACGGCTTACAGCGGAAAAAAGAATCTCGTTGTTCTTGAAATCAGTTTGCAAGGCAAGCAAAGTAGCTCCGTTTGACAATGTGTACAACATCACATCTGTTCCAGGAATTTTCTCTTTTGAAACTACATCACCCTTTTGGGAAGGAATAACGGCCCAGTCCCGATCTTGTGTTTTTTCCGTGTATGGGTCAAGTTTTGCCGGTTTGTAATTCTGCCATAATTTTATCAAATTTTGTTCAGAAGGCACATCTTTTGCATTTTGCGGAGCAGCTACAATCATAAGAACACCACGGTCGCTGAAAAAATTCTTGGCGGCATCGTTCACTTCTTTAAGCGTGATTGTAGGTAGAATTTCTTGGTACAAGCCGTACAGGTCATCCGATGCCATCACAACATCCCCGCTAAGGGCGTAATCCACAAGTTCGGAAGCAATCTGTGCAGAATCTTTTTTGTCACGGTTAAGCCAGTTCTGCCGTGCCGAAACAGAGATGTTTTGCACGGTACGGTCAAGCTCACTTTGTATAGCCCCATATTTTTGATAACGAAAAAGTTCATCCAACAAGGCGGTAAATCCTTTTTCAAATTCTCCATTAAGAGGAATCAGACCAATGGCATTGAAAAGCGATGTCCTCGTAAGGTTTTGGGAAAACACCGCGGCATCCAACCATGGGGCTGTCGCAGATTGGGTTATCTCATTCAACCGAGAATTCAATATACTCGTCATAATGTTTGCCACAAGAGTTTTCCTGAATTGTTTTTTTGCAGTAAGCGGAGCATATTCTGTCTGCTCTAAAACCTGAACCAGTGTATACGGCTGTTCCTTGTCACGGAAAATTAAAATGTCTTCTTTGTTTTGTTTTGGTACATCATATTGAACTCGTGGATTGGGTTCTGTAGAAGCCGGAATATCCGACATTACATCTTTTACCAGTTGTTCAAGATAATTTGCGTCCGCATCACCAACAATGACAACGGACATCAAATCTGGGCGATACCATTTTTCATAAAAATCCACAACACGTTGCCGAGGAACGCTGGAAATTACATCCATCTTTCCGATTGGAAGCCGCTGCGCATAACGAGAGTCTTTTAACAAAAAAGGAATCTGCACATCCTGAAGTCTTCCGCTTAAACCCCGGCCAAGCCGCCATTCTTCTGTTACAACACCTCTTTCTTTGTCCAACTCAACAGCATCCAAAGTAAGACCGTCCGCCCAGTCTCGCAAAACCGTAAGACCAGTAAAAATTGCTTCTGTGTTGTCCGCAGGAACTTCCAACATATATACAGTTTCATCAAAAGAAGTGTATGCATTTACATCAGGACCAAAGGCCATTCCTATGGATTCAAAATAATCCACCAACTGATTTTCTGCAAAATGTTCAGAACCGTTGAACGCCATGTGTTCCAAAAGATGCGCAACGCCCTGCTGGTCGTCTTCTTCCATGTTTGAACCAGCGTTTATCACAAGCCTAAGCATTATACGGTTTTTAGGTTCTGAGTTTTGCTTGATATAATAATTCATTCCGTTGTCAAGGGTTCCTACTACAACTTGGGAATCCAACTGAAGAAAGTCCTCTTCTTGATTCTTTGCGCCAGAAGCACAGCCAGCAGCAAAGGCAAGAACAATTGCAACAAACAAAAATACAAATGAATTGAAAAAATTTCTTCTACGATAATTCATATATTCTCCAAAACAAAAAAACTTTCATAAAAAAATATAATGGAAAAACTATACACAAACAATTATTTGAAAAATAAACTTGCATAAAAAAAACGCAGACATTAAATGCCTGCGTTATAGTTAGTTATAACAACTTAGATTATTCTGCTACTTCAATAAAATAGTCATAACTTACCGAAAATTTTCCTGAAGAAAAATCCCAAGTTCCATCTTTGCTCTTTGGATTTTGTGGAAGAACCCACTGGCACTCAACGGCGTTTGTTCCATAGAGGTGCTGTGTTTTCACATTGATATAGAAACACTTGCGACCGTCTTTTTCAACTACCTGTCCGTTGCCTTCTTGTGGTCTGCCCTGTGAAAAATAATGTCCGCCAGTTTCGCCGTCTTCAAAGTCAACGCTCAAAATAACCTTGCCCTTGTCGTCTTTTACAACGATATTGTCCAAATAAATTACAAGCGGTGTGGATGATTTTTCTGTGTTTGACTTAAAGCGGAACATACCCATGTTCTTGTGTTTTCCGCCCATACCGTCATATGTGATTCCTTTTTTGTTGATGACTATATCGTATGTACCCCACTCGTTTACAACATGACCGCCTAGTTCATCTGAACCTTTCAAATAAAAACACTGGTAGTTGGGTGTGTAAAAACCGGCTTGTACCAACTGTGGGTTTCCCCCACCTTCCGCAAACATTACACCGCAAACCAAAGCAAATGCAACCAAAAAAATTACTTTCTTCATAACTTACCTCCAAAAAATTATTCTACATAAACCCACATATATTCTTCTGTTGGGTCGGGTTCAATACCTTTGCGAGCAAAAAGTTCACTCACCGTGACAAATTCATATCCTTGCTCTAAGAGTTCCGGAATAATTATGTCCAACGCTTCTGGCGTGGGATGTGGATAAGGTTGAACATCGTGCATAAGGATAATTGCTCCGTCACGAACAGAATTCAACACATTGTTTGCCCTGTCTTCTGCATCCGTACCACAACCTGCCCAGTCCATCGCAAGCACACCTGAAGTAAAAGGAAGTCCTACGTATTTGAACATATCTTCGCTAGAAGCAAGGTTTGGCGGACGGAAGAACTTGGGTTCTACTCCGGCATACTTTTTGATAGCCTCTGTTGTTTTGCTAACAGATTCTTGAATTTCTTCCTGTGACTTGGAGTCTAAACTTTCCCAACCCCAAGAGTGGTTGTTAAGTTCACAACCCATTGCAACCATGCGCTCAAGAATTGGCTGTGTGTATTCATTCACCTGTTGCCCAACTAGGTAAAATGATGCCACAACGCCATACTTTTCCAATTTTTCCAAAACAAGAGCGGTCATCTCTTCGTTTGGTCCGTCGTCAAATGTAAGCGCAACAAGTTTTGGCTCTCCATTTGATGCGTCTTGTGCTACGTCAGTTGACTTACATGAAAAGCATAAAAAAACTGATGCCATCATAGCAAAAACCAATACCTTCTTCATTTTTTCTCCTTTCAAAAAGGCGTTATTGGATTCATATTAGTCTTGATTCTTTTATATGAAAATCGAGAAAATTACGTAAAAAAAACTAGGAAAATTCACCTAGAAACAGCAAAAAGTGATATAATTATATCGTTATGGCATACCGCATCGCACTTGTCCTAAAGTATTTAGATGAAGAATACCAAACTTCTATTTTCCGTGGTGTAGCGCAAGAAGCAAAAAAATCTGGAATAGATTTGGTATGCATACAATTAGATTTATCTGACGGGCAACCTTTTTTTTCCTCTGTCTTTTTTTCAAAAAAAATATCTGCCAAATTTGACGGCGTTCTTTTTTTGTCTTCGATTTTATCTGACAGTGGTTCTGAAAATGTCGCAAAAGAAATCAACAATTTTTTTTCCTTTGTTCCTGTTGTTTCCATAGGAACAGAAATAACTGGAATTCCTTCCATCGTTTGCGAAGTAGAGAACGCAATAGAACAATTGATGTCCCATTTGATTGACGACCATGGCTACAGAAAATTCCTTTATTTGGGTGGACCTGTAAACAATGAAGACAACAAAAAAAGGCAAACCGCCATAAACAATGAAATCATAAAAGCCAACAAACAGTCCAAAAATTGCTCCATTGAAACAAGAAATAGTTTGCTTTTCAGCGAAACAGACGGGCTAAAACTGATAGAAAAATATTGCAAGGAACATCCAAATCGCAACATAGACGTTTTGCTTGCAGGTAGCGACGACATGGCAATGGGAATCAAAAAATTCTTGAATTCGTCCGCTCCAGAAAGCTGGAAGGATTGCCCTATAACAGGATTTGATGACATTTCTATTGTAGAAACAAGCACCATTTCTTTGACGACAATCCATCAACCAACAGAACAAATGGGACAGTCCGCCGTCAAGACTTTGATAAAAATGCTAAATGGAAAATCGGTACAAGCTGTACAAAAAATCTCCAGCAACCTTGTGATTAGGAAGTCGTGTGGCTGCACAGTTTACCAAAGCACAAAAGGACTCAACAAAATAGGAACTATCTTGCAACGAGAACAATTCTTACGTGATGTAAGTTATTTTGGCCAAGCCGTCATGCGGCCTTCTTCTATTGAAGACATAGGACAACATCTCAAGAACTTTCTTTTGAATGTGGCGGTAAATAATTTTTCCCTTGTGATTTATGATTTGCCTACGGAAGAAATACCAAACAACGCACGGATTCTATTCCCTGAGCTTCTTCACGAAGACAACAAAACAACGACAGAACTTTATCCCATGGACAAAATCCTTGACATAGTTTTGTCAAATCCAAATTCCCAAAACCCTTTGAGCCTATTGCATTTATGCGACAAGAACAAATTGCTTGGGTTCATAGTATATTCTGTAAGCCAAGAGTCGCAAGTTTATATGTGCATGGCAGGTGTGTTCCTTTCCCATGCCATAAGCCAATTTTTTGAATTTGAACGTGAAAAAAACAGAGCCAGGGAACTAGAAAAAGAAATCCTAAAAATAAGCGACATGGAAAGACAACGGTTCAGTCTTGACTTGCATGACGACATATGCCAAAGGCTTGCCGCCATGACTATGATTTGCAAACGAAACGCCGACAACAATCCAGAAGCAAAAATGTTGTTTGACATGGCGCAGGAAACACTTTTTAGGACAAGGCAATATGCCCATGAGTCTTTCCCTGTGGAAATTGACTTTTCCAATATATCCGATGCTTTGGAAAATTTATGCCATGACATGAACACGGGGGAAGGACAAGAGATTTGCTTTTCCCAAATAGGAACAGAAATTCCTTTCCCACGAGAGCAAAAAATCAACATAGTCAGAATAGCACAAGAAGCGTTGCAAAACGCCGTAAAGTACTCAAAAGCCTCGCAAATAAATGTGCAAATCAATTACGAGGAAAATGCCGTCACTCTTTCTGTAAAAGACAATGGGTGCGGCTACAATCCTTCAAAATCCCTTGACCAAAACACTGAAAGCCGCAGACCAAAGGGACTTGGAATCCGTTCCATGGAGTACAGAACAAACCAAATAGGAGGAACATTCAAAATAAAAACAGCCATAGGCAACGGCACTCAGGTTGTTGTGAAAATCCCAATCCAAGGAGAACATAGATGACACAAAAACGCATTGTTATCGTTGACGATCATTCCATATTTATTCAAGGTCTTTCTTTGCTTATTGAAAGGGAAAAAGATTTATGTGTGGCAGGAACTGCAACCAATTTTTTTGATGGACAAAAACTTATCGAAGAAGTTTTACCTGACATGGCAATAATCGATTTAAATCTAGCGGACAAAGATGGTCTGGATTTGATTAAAATCATTACAGAAAAACATCCTTCCATTAAAATACTTGTTCTTTCCATGATGGAAGAAAGATATTACGCAGAACGGTCTTTAGCCGCCGGGGCAAAAGGTTTTGTAATGAAAGACGCTGTGGCAGACACTGTTATAACGGCAATAAGAACCGTTCTTTCTGGGAAAATCTGGTTGAGTACCAGCGAAAAAGAAAGATATTTCGACTCTATGTTTCAAAATAAAAATCAGAACCTAACAAAAAACCCCGTAGAAGAACTTTCAAACAGGCAGTTGCAAATTTTCAGAATGCTTGGCAGCGGACATGGAACACTTGAAATAGCAAACAGACTTTCACTGAGCACCAAAACAGTAGAAGCTCACAAAGAGCAGCTTAAGAAAAAACTGAACTGTTCTTCTGCCCAAGAACTGTTGCGCCTTGCGATTTCTTGGAATAAAAATCTTTCTGCAGAATAATATGCACAAGGCAAAAACCATTGTTGAAATACATAATCTCGGTTATACTAAAAACAGGACACTTAAATGACAAAATCAAAGGTTAAGCGTTTTGGTATTTTGACTTCCGGGGGCGACGCACCTGGCTTGAATGCAGCGATTCGTGGTGTCGCAAGAACTGCAATGGAACAATACGGCATGGAGGTCATTGGCATTGAACATGGCTACCGTGGCCTCATAGAAGGGAACGCACGGGAACTCCACGCCGAAGATTTTTCCGGCATTTTGACCAGAGGCGGAACTATCCTGGGAACTTCCAGGGAAAAGCCTTTTAAAAATCCGGTTCAAGATGACAAAGGGAAATTCCCAATAGATTATATAAAAGAAAACTATGAAAAATGGAAATTGGATGCACTGGTTGTTTTGGGTGGCAACGGCACAAACACAACAGCAAGCCTCTTGTCACGTGCAGGGCTTAATGTAATTGGACTTCCAAAGACAATAGACAATGATTTGGTTCATACAGATGTGACTTTTGGTTTTCACACTGCCGTGGATGTTGCCACCGAAGCCATAGACAGAATCCATACCACAGCTCACAGCCACAACAGAATTATGGTCGTAGAAGTGATGGGTCACAAGGCCGGTTGGTTGGGTTTGTACGCAGGCGTAGCCGGTGGTGGCGATGTAATTCTTTTGCCGGAAATCCCGTACAACATAAATTCCATTGCCCGCCATCTGGAACAACGCCGAGACGCAGGCAAAGCCTTTTCCATTGTTGTGGTCGCAGAGGGAGCAATGTCACAGGCGGAATCGCTGATGGACAAAAAAGCATTTAAAAAAAGCAGGCAGGCAATGCCTTACTCTATAGCATATAGAGTGGCACATGAACTAGAAGAAGCTACCAATCTTGAATCCAGGGTAACTGTGTTGGGATATTTGCAACGTGGTGGAACTCCTGCCCCATACGACAGAGCGCTTGCAACGCTGTTTGGAACGGCCGCCGCCCATATGATGTCCCAAGGTATTTTCGGAAAGATGGTTGCCTTGCAAAATGGTCAGGTTGTAGGCGTTCCGTTAGAAGATGTGGCAGGACAAATAAAAAAAGTTCCGTTGGACAATCAAATGCTCCTTGCCGGACGGGAAGTAGGAACATGTTTCGGAGATTAAATTACAAGTGCCATTTTTGTGCCTTTTGCGATGGGAACGGTTGCGTTGCAGAACTGCCGGGCATGGGTGGTGTTTTTGACAACAGCAATTTTCAAGCCAATGTGCAAGGCTGGCAGAAAATCGCAACCCAGATAAATACAGACAAACCACAAGAAAATTCGGGAACAATTCCAATTAGGCTGGCACCAATAACAGGTGCAATCGAAAACGTGGGTTATCAGGACGAACGAAGTTTTTACTTTGATTTGGTTATGGCTTCTTGTTCCGCAGGAATTCCGATTTCAATTGGAGACGGTTGTCCAGATGAAAAATTACTTTCCGGCATAGAAGCCGTAAAAGCGGCGGAAAAATCTTTTACTGGAACAAGGGCCGCCGTCTTTATAAAACCTTATCCCGACGAAAAAGTCTTGCAACGTGCTGAATGGGCTTATGAAATTGCAGAAATAGTCGGCGTGGACATTGACTCATACAACATCGTAACTATGCGCAACTTGGTTCAACTAGAAAAGAAAACGGCACAGCAACTAAAGAACCTGAAAAAAAACTTGCATGTGCCTTTTGCCATAAAAGGGGTTTTCACCAAAGAAGACGTGGAACTCGTGGAGCAAGTCAAACCTGACATAGTTGTCGTTTCAAACCATGGCGGTCGCATAGAAACGGAACGTGGCAGTACTGCGGAATTTTTGCAGAAACATGGCAAACGGTTGCATTCTTGTTGCGGACAAGTTTGGGTGGACGGCGGAATCCGTACTGCCAAGGATGTAGCTACGGCGGCATTGCTTGGGGCAGACGAAGTTATGGTTGGTCGTCCTTTTATAACGGCATTGTGCCGCGGCGGCGTAAAAGATGTTATTAAAGAAACTGAAAAATTACGCTACACCGAAACTGGTGGTTATTTATGACAAGGAAACTCTGTGCTGTTTTAACTGTTATGACAAGCTCTTTCTTGTTTTTTTCATGCGACAATTTCGCTTTCAACTTGACGTTCGACTCTGGTTTTGCAAACGGAAACGGTATTTCTTTTGGTGACGTACCACAAAACATAAAAGAAAGAGTTGTCTATTATGCCATGCGTTATGCAGAATCGGACACTTACTATAAATACGGGGGACAAGACCCTCTCAGGGCAATCGGCATAGACTGTTCCGGACTTGTGGTCATGTGCTATACCTATGCCCTGGAAGGCACTGGCTATAGCCTTCTTTTGCCAGACATGAGTGCGGCATATATGCACGAAAAAGCTTCTGATGCCACCTACAACCCAGAACCCGGCGACCTTGTTTTTATGGGTGACACAAATTCATCTACAATAAATCATATTGGAATATTTACAAGAAAAATTGGTTCAGAAGTTTATTTTATAGATTCCACCAGTTCCGGCAGCATAAACGGTGTTTCCGAACGGCACTACTCTGAGGACAACAAAAAAATAAAAAGTTACGGTGTGATGCGTTTAAAACGCAAATAAACAAAACAGCCTTTGCTTTGACTTGTATAAAAAAGCCCGCGGCTAACAATTGTTGTAAACCGTGGGCTTTATTACCTTTATTTTTTCGTTACTTTTCTATAATTGGATTTTCTTGTTGGAATCTGTGGTTTTTAAAGCCTTCCTTGTTGCGACGACTTTCTATTTCACCGTCAGTTAAATTCATTTTATCCCTTGGACGCATCTTTTTTCCTCTTCTTTTGCCTTGCTGTTCTTTGCCGTCGTCGGGAGCAAATGGTTTGTCTCCAAATTTTTTGTCCTTTGGAAACATTTTTGGTCTTGTGTTGTCATCATCAGGATGAAAACCTTCCAACTGCGGATTCTTTTTGGCTTTTCTCATTTTTGGGCGTTCAGGGGTTTCTTCTTCTGAAGAACCATTTGGATTTAGCTCGTTTTCCATGTCTTCATCCACTGGCCTAGGTCTTGGCGGACGAGGGCGTTTTGCCTCTGGAACGAAATCCTCACGCATTGGTCTTTCACCCTTGGAGAATTCTCTTTCTGTTCTTTCATTTGGAAAATCCTCATTTTTTGAAACCTGTGCGAAAAGCCCGCCGGTAATTATCAAGCAGACAAAAAGACCCGCAATGATTTTCTTTAAATTCAAATACTTCATTTTTATACCTCCATAAAAGTATTTTTCTCGACATATTGCCGATTACAGTACCAAGTATAAAAATCAAGCCTTAAAATAATCTTTAAAAGATAATTTTTTTTATTAATTTACGCCATATTGCTTGCGGTAGGCTTTCATCGCATTTAAATGCTGTTGGCCATCAATCACACCGTCTTCTATGGCTTGTATGATGTCGTTGATTGTAACGATGGAATAAACAGGAACGCCAAAATCCTTGTATGCAGCCTGTACAGCGGACAAGTCGCTGTCCAAAGATTTTTCCATGCGGTCAACCGTAATTATCATGGCTTGTATTTTTACATCGGCTGTTTCATTCAATTTTGGAAAAACCTCTCGCAGAGCCTTCCCGCTGGTCATTACTTCTTCTATTTTTATGATACGGTCTCCGACGGCGGGTTGTTTTCCCACAAACATCCCACCTTCACCATGATCCTTGGTTTCTTTCCTGTCGAAGGCGTAGAACAAGTTTTTTCCATATTTTGTGGAAAGAGAAATAGCGGCGCTTACCGCCAACGGAACTCCTTTGTACGCCGGTCCAAAAAGAATATCCGCTTCTATCTTGTTGTCGTTTATGCAGTCCGCATAAAATTCCCCCAACCGTGCCAAATGCGAACCGGTCTTGTAATTTCCTGTATTGATAAAGTACGGAGCCTTGCGACCACTTTTGAGTGTAAAGTCCCCAAAAGTCAGCACGCCGCATTCGCTCATAAATTCAATGAATTGTTCCTTGTATGTCATAGAAACGATTGTAACATAAACAAAAATCTATATGCAACATGCTTATTCTGCGTCTGCTACGACCATGTCCTTTTGGAACTGTTCCACCGTTTCCAACGGAAGGTTTGTACATTCAACAATTACATTTATAGGGATGTTCTTTATCAGCATGTTCCTGGCTGTTTGGACTGCATTGTCGTATGCACCTTGTTGGATACCTTCTTTGTAGCCGCGTTGTTCCGCATCAAATTCCGCCAACCCCCAAGCCATATAGTCACCTCTAAAAA
>JAZSMM010000078.1:0-3874 GCA_045535895.1 Treponema sp. | reverse complement strand
AGAGAAATAGGTATACGCAAGGCTTTGGGGGCAAGCCCAAATGTCATACGAGTTCAATTTCTTGTTGAGTCGGCGTTGATTACGGTTTTTGGTGGAATAGCCGGAATATTTGCCGGGATTGGAATAAGTGCAGTTGTCGCAGTCATAATGAAGCAGCCTTTTGCCATACAATGGAGTGCCTGTCTTGTGTCGTTCTTTTTCTCTGCGGCGATTGGAATTTTCTTTGGTCTAAGTCCTGCCTCCCGTGCCGCCAAACTGGATCCGGTGGAAGCGTTGGCTTCTGAATGACAAAGGCACGTTTCTTTGCCGCTTGTTTGACTAATCCCCTCTGTTTTTGTATAGTGTTCTATGGAGTATATATGAACATTTTTGATAATGAACCAGATGAAGAAAAAAGAGACACGACTGGTGGAGCAGATTCAGATGCCATCGGCATGAAATTCTTGAAGACCAGGCAGATTCTGCTTTCTGGAGAAGTGAACAAGCAGCTCGCAGAAAAAATTGTAAGGCAGTTGTTGATTTTAGAAGCCGACTCAGACAAACCCGTCCATGTATTCATTGACTCGCCTGGCGGAGATGTGGATGCAGGGTATGCCATTTTTGATATGATTCGTTTTGTGAACTGTCCTGTTTTTTGCATAGGCATGGGGCTTGTGGCTAGTGCCGGCGCTCTAATCCTTCTGGCGGCGGACAAGACACGCCGAATTGCTTTGCCCAACAGCCACTATCTTATTCATCAGCCTTTGAGCGGAATCAAAGGCGTGGCCACGGACATAGAGATTCATGCCAAGGAAATAGAAAAGACACGAGCCAAGATAAATGAACTTATAGCCGAACAGACAGGCAAGACCTTGGAACAAGTTGTCAAGGACACGGACCGTGATTATTGGTTGTCTGCCGATGAAGCTGTCGACTACGGCCTTGTGAGCCGCATAGTCAAGAAAAGAGGCGATTTGTAGTTTTCAATTGACAATGCCATGATGTTTGAGCTTTCGGAAGAATTGATAAGTCAAATTATGTTCGCAATGGAAAACCAAGGCGAAAGGTTTGTTTTGGATTCCCATGAAAACAAATTGGTTTCGCAGTCTTCTGTACTCAAACATGACGATTCTCGTTACTACAGTTTGCCTGCGTGGGATTCCGTCAGAGGTTTTCGTATGATGGAACGCTTTGTTGCGATTCAGCATAACAGCGAGTTGCGGCGGGAGCTACGAGCGATACTTTTTTCAGGAAAGGGGGTGTTCAGGAATTTCAAGAATAGCCTAAAATCTTTCCCGGAGGTAGAAAAAAAATGGTTTGCCTTTAGGGAAAAAGAAATGAGCCAGCATATTTTCACTTGGTATAATATGCTTACAGACGCGTGGGGACTAGAAAAAATAGGAGATGAGCCTGAAGAAAATGAAGATTTGGTTCATGTTGACTTTGTTTTTCGTGAATACAAAAAAAACACGGACGAAGAGGATTTGGCTCTTGCCGTAAATTCCATCATGGTTGAACGAGAGACAAACTGGCCTGGAGAAATTGGTGTGACGTTGTCGCAGTTGTGGCAAAGTCAGCGTTCCATGGCCGAACAGAATCTGTTGGTTTCTTTTGTGGCAGAAACTGCTGACGGGGATTTTGCCGGTTGTATTTCGGCTTCGTTTTGCCCGTCTTATGCTTCCAAGACAGTCCTTTTGTCCACGTTTTTTGTCTTGCAGAATTACCGCGGGCTTGGTGTTGGCAAGGAACTTCTTTCCTTGTGTTTATCCTATTTGAAGACCCACGGGATTCGTTGGGTTGTTTTGTCGGACATAGTAATACCCGATTTTTTGATTCCGTGCTTGACCCGGTTTGGGTTTGCAAGTTGTGGCGGCGGGTATATTGTGGATTTAACCTATGAGCAGACCGGAAACTGATTTTCCGTTGTTTTTTTGTTGCTCAATATTTTGGAGTTGTTTTTATGTCTATTAAATCAAAAAAATCCTTTGACCAGGAACGATTTGAAGCGTTGTTAAAAGATGCTGTTGCGAAAGTCAATACAGAAGAAGATCCGTATACGCTTAACGAGATGAAAAAATTGTTCAAAAAAAATGTTCCTTTCAATCGCAGGCTGTATGTCGCCGCCTACCTTGCAAACTTGGCAAGCGGCGGTTTTAAAAGTTCATATCGCTCTGGAAGAGATGCCAGCCATGGACATGGTTTTCAGCACAGAAGCCATGAAAGATTTTCCCAAGACAGCCGTGGCACAAGATCTATGGAGGGACAGGATGATTCCAGGTTTCCTTCCAGACGTGTTTCCATTGATGAATCAGTGGCTGCGACTCTTTTTGTTAGCATTGGCCGCACACGCCGTGTTTTCCCCAGGGATTTGGTCGGCTTGTTTATTCAGGTTGCCGGTGTTGAACGCGAGCGTATAGGCGACATCCGCACCTTGGAAAATTATTCTTTTGTCCAGGTGTTCAAGGATGATGCGGAAAAGATAATTGCGGCGTTGGACGGTTACGAGTATCGTGGAAGAAAACTTTCCGTTAGCCATTCCAGAAAAAAAGAAGATTTGCCTACGGAATCCGATGTGCAAGATTCAATTTCTGGTGATGTTGGCGGCGGGGAGTTGCCGGAACAAGAATACGCAGAATAACAAACATTACACGGGCTTTTGTCATGGAAATCAGCGTCTGCCAAACAGGGCCGTTTAAAGTGAACACTATTATAGTCCCATTGCTTGACGCAGACGGCAATGGTTTTGGTGGCAAAGCCTTTGTTGTGGATGTTGGCGGTGACGCCTTGGCTGTTGCAGCCGAGTTGGAACGCCGCAAATTACACCCCGTCGCGCTTGTATGTACACACGGTCATTTTGACCATGTCCTGGGTCTTTCTGATTTTTGCAAGCTCTTTCCAAATATCGACGTTGCAATCCATCCGGCAGAAGGTTGCTGCCTTGGGGAAAGCGGTATAGAAATTCAATCCGAAAGTTTGTGTGCTTTTGGTTTGGAACGCTGGATTCCTTCATTGGATGGCATGCCGTCTGCCACCGTTTTTTTGTCGGATGGGGACGACTTGTCCGCAATCCCTTGCCTTCATGGTAATGCCGCATCTTCTCGTTGGCGGGTTGTGCATACTCCAGGTCATACGCCCGGCTCTATTTGCCTTTACAACAAGGAGGACTCCGTTCTTCTTTCCGGGGACACTCTTTTTTATGGTGGGCGGGGACGGACCGACTTGGCAGGCGGCAGTGAAATGGAAATCCAAAAAAGTCTTGCCAGGCTAAAGAGGCTTCCAGCGGAAACGGTGGTTTACCCTGGGCATGATTATTGCGGTTTTATGCTCAAGGACAATTACTTGGTCTGAGCCAACGACTCTGATATGCTGAAAGCCCGGTCTCCGATTTTTTCTATGCTTCTAACCAAGTCTATGTACAAAAGTTCCGTTTTTACGTCCGCACCGCATTCAAGACGTTTGCGTGCAACTTTCTTTAAATTTTTCCTGAAAGCGTCAATCTGGTCTTCCAAATCCTGGGCTATTATCAACTGCTCTTGCGACAGGGGGGTGTTTATGTTTTCATGTATGAAGGCAAGAAAGCGGTGAGCCAAATCAATGTATGGATGCAGTCTTTCCATGTCCTCTTCTGCAAACTGCATGTCTTTTTCTATGCTGCGTTTTAAAAGAACGGCCACGCTGTAGCAGTCGTCGCTCATGCTTTCAAGGTCGTCCACAATGTGCAGCATCATAGAGACGTTGTTGCGAAGTTTGGTGCTTACAGGCAGTTGGGAGCAGTTCACAAGAAATTTCGACAACTGTTCCTGCATTTGGTCTGCGTAGTCTTCGTCCTTGGCAAGTTGTTCCATCTGTGTGTCTATGAACTCCTGCGTCCTGTTTGCGAAACCTATCTCTATCC
>JAZSMM010000045.1:0-3615 GCA_045535895.1 Treponema sp. | reverse complement strand
ATTTACGTTGTTCGTGGAATTTTAAACGGACTTGGAGACGCATTCTTTGCATTATTCAACGGAATTGTAGAAGTTATTGGAAGATTCACAGTTCCATTTATTTTAACAGCAATTCCATTGTTTGGTTTGTGGGGAATTTGGTGGTCTGTGGGAATAGTTTGGTTTGTAAGCGGATTCACAGCATGGCTAAGATACATTTATAAAAAGGGAATGCTGAGCAAGCGATAGACATAAATCGGATTGAATATTTTTTTACAAACCACTATCCTTTATAATCATATGGTAAAAGATATTAAAGGTGGCAGATGAAAAAACTTATCTCATTTAGCATATTGTTCTTTTCGTTTTTTCTTGGTTTTACCCAAAGCGTTTTTTTGTCGGAAGAAAACCAATATTACGATTTTCTTACGTTAGACGGAACTTTGAAATCTTCCACGTTGAATTTCAAATCTTTGTCAGATTTAAATTATAACTTGGCTGAAGTGCCTGATGAAGACAACATATGGAACAAGATTAAATTTGACGAAGCAAGGCAAATAACAGACAAATTTTCTTACAGGATTTTTTCGCCGGAATTTTTCATGTCAGGCAACACGGCTTCACCTTATGGCATAAACGATGAAGGCTTGTGGCAGGGCAAAGGGATAAACCTTGAGTTGGACGGAGGAATCCAACTTTTATACGGGGGCTTGGAATTAACACTTTTACCGGAAATAACATTTTCCCAAAACCTCCCCTTCAGTTACATGAAGCCGAATTACACAGGCAAGGATTATGCGGGAAAAGCTGGAATTTATGGATCTTACGGGTTGCCAAGTATAGACGCTCCGCAAAGATTTGGTGACAAATGTTTTTTTACATTCAATTTTGGACAGTCGGAGGTACGGTACTCGTACAAAGAGTTCACCATAGGATTTGGAACCCAGTCCATTTGGCTAGGACCGGCGAAACTGAATCCAATAATACATTCAAACAATGCGGAAAGCTATCCAAAGTTAGATTTTGGCGTAAGAAGAAAAAGCATCAACATAAAAAACATATGGTTGGGAGACATTGAATTCAGGTATTGGCTAGGATATCTGCACGAATCAAAATATTTTGACAACAAAGCGGACAACAACGGAAACCTCATAACAGGTCTTGCGTTAGCCTATGAAATACCTTTCCTAAAAGGGCTTTCACTTGGATTTAATAGAACAATGGTTTCAAAATGGAGCGACATAAGTGCATATTCCATATTCACCCTGCTGAATCCATTTATGAAAGTCGCCGCTGGATATGACCAAAACGACCAAAGAGCCTCCGTCGTGGCAAATTATGAAATTCCCAAAGGCGGAATAAACATTTACGTTGAGTGGGCAAAAAACGACTACAACACCGGTCTGGACAATTTAGTTCGTTATCCGTTCCACACACAGGCTTTTACAGTGGGTTTTGACAAATCATTGAAATACTCAAAAAAAATATGGGCGGAATTTGTCTGCGAAGTTTCCTTTTTGGAAAGTTCCATGGACTATCATTTCTTCTATGACTGGGGTGGAACTGGCAATAATTTCTATTCCCACCACATAATAACCCAAGGTTACACGAACAACGGACAATACTTGGGAGCGGGAATAGGCAGCGGCGGCAACTCCCAATACCTTGGGTTCAAGGTATACTACCCAAGAGGTGCTGTCAACTTGTTCTTGCAAAGAACCAACCCCGACTTGAATTACTCGTACTTTCAGGACAATGAGGAAGGGAAAACAAACGCCGAAAAAAAATCGAGCATAAGGGCTACATTTGATTTCGGCCTTGAATCCGTCTATTACTTCACTCCAAGATTCCACTCCAAATTGTCGTTTGTGTTGAGGGATGAACACAATCCGCTGAATGAAAACAGAAAATCTTCATCTGTTCACAGAATCAATTGCCATTTTTCGATTTGGCTAAAATATATTCTGTGAACTAATCTTAATACATCCATTTTTCTAGCAAACGAGTTTTTTCCTCTGTTGTATTGTTAGACATATCTCCGTAGGGAATATCTGTAGGGTAGTTTGGCAATGTGAAAACTTTATCTACAAAAACTTGTTCTGGGAAATATAAAGCATCACAAGCAGGAGTTACAACTTTTACAAGATAATCAAAAACTTCTTTTACTTTGTCATAGTCGGCTCTTGATTCGGCTTTTTTTGTCATAGCGTGACCGTAAAGTGAACATGGTGCACCTTCTTCAAAAAAGACAATCTTAAAAGGAGCGCCTTCATTAAGCATTGTAACAGCCTGACCTGTCATCCCCAAAGCTACTGCTGCTTCTTTTTGAACAAGGGCATTCATTGGACCTGAACCAGAGGAAGTAAACTGCACAATATTTTCAGCAAATTTATCAAAATATGCAAATGCTTTATCTTCGCCCCAAGCATTTGTTAAATTTCTTAAGAACATATATCCTGTTCCAGAACTTTTTGGATTTGGCATAGAAAGCAACCCTTTAAACTCTGGTTTGATTAAATCCTGATAAGAAGTTGGTTCAGCTAAACCTTTTTCTTTTAATAATTCTGTGTTGATTACAACTGCACCTGAGTTTCTATATTCTCCAACATATTTCTTTGAAGGAACCAACATATCTTCAAGATAAATTGAATAATCAAAATAAGACATATCAGCTAAATAATCGGTAAGCATGTCAAAATACGTGTAATCCCAGGATAAAAGAATATCGCCTTCTGTGCTTAATCCTTCTGCCTTTAATTTTGCAGCGGCAGGTCCACTTCCTTGGTAATCTAATACAAAATTGATTTCTGGAAATTGCTTTTGTAATTCTGCCAAATAATATTCGTTGCGGTAATCTTCCCCACATGAATAAATCACAATTGTGTCATCATTTTTTTTGCAACCTACTATGCTCACAAAAACGACCAAAAGCAAAGCAACAAAGCCCCCAAAATTTTTTAAGTTTTTCATTTTCTTCTCCTAATTAATAAAAAAATTATACATCATAGATGCTATCAATAGCCTTTAATTCATTAAAGGTATCAATTTCAATAAAATCGTCAAAAGAACATTCTCTAATTGCAATGTCAAAATCATCAACAAAATATTGAAGTGACACCTGATCCCAATAACGTTCCTTTCCACCTGGCATTTCGTAAACTTTTTTTATGCAGTCCCCAAGTTTTTTTCCATCATCTTCTGTCCAATAAGAAATTCCCATCATCTGGTGGCAGTTTTCCCCGCCAACAGCACAACCGGTAACACGTCCCTTGTTTTCAAACAAACACCAGTCGTCAGTTCTGTCTACCTTAATTCCACAATAGTTTGATTTGTATTGATATTTTTGAATGATTTTTGGATTGTGAAGTAAAATGTCGCCTTCGCAAACATAAGCGTTGTTCAACAAATAACGAACACACATTGCAGATGAAATGTTGTTTGCTTCGTTGTATGCAGGGTTTTCAATAAATTTGATATTTGGATACTTGTACAAAAGTTGGTCAAATTGTTCAGATAAATATCCACGCACAAGATAAATTTCTTCAATTCCAACTGCAACTACAGCGTCTAAAATTGAATCAATAATTCGTTCCCCGTGTACACGAACCAAAGGTTTTGGAGTGTTTAATGTGATTG
>JAZSMM010000088.1:0-8030 GCA_045535895.1 Treponema sp. | reverse complement strand
TCGTTTTCTATGTAGACACGTACATCCGCTTGTTCGCCGCTTTCCGGCATTGTGCGAATATGCCATATGTCGCCAAGTTTTGTATAAATGGCCTTGTGGACAATGCTTTGGACGCTGTGTTCCGAATTCAAGCGACTTTTATGTGTGCGTACTTTGTCCACTACCACACGAACGTCTTTATGGAAATAGTCCTGCCAAGGGATAGAATAGACCCCGTCAAACAACGCATCAAAATCAGATGCTTTGTAGCGAGCAAGTTGAAGATAAACCCTGTCCGCTATGCGCAGGCAAAGGTTGCTGCGAAAAAGAGCGTCGTCATCACCTAAAAAAATTACACGCCCGGGTGAATAAGGTTCGTCGGGTTTAAGGGAATATCCAAGTTGCTTGATTTCATTGCCAAGAATTTTTTCCGCCCCGATTGCACAAAGGGCTACCAAAGTGTTCATTTAATATAAGGGTAACATTTTTTCATAAAATGTTCAATTGTCATTCTTGGCACTATGCTTGGTAAATTCTTCAGATAAAATCAAAATGTCTTTTTCTAGGGTTGGTGTTGCCAAAATGGATTTGTCGTCCAGTATGAAAACACCCTGGGCGTTGTTGTAAGCAATGATTTCAAGCCCTTGTTCCGTACCCAAAATAAAGGCGGCCGTAGAAAGTGCGTCTGCAATCATAGAATTTTCTGCTACAATCGTAACGGAAAGCAAGTTGTTTCTTGCAGGAAATCCTGTCTTGGCGTTCAAGATATGGTGATACCGATTTCCGTCTTGTTCAAAAAAGCGTTCGTACATGCCGGACGTGACCACTGTTTTGTCTTTCACGTCTAAGCGTACAACAGGATTTTTGGCGGGGTCCAGTGGATTTTTTATTCCAACACGCCACAAAGTTCCGTCCGCTTTTGTTCCGTAGGCATAAACATTCCCGCCCAAATCGAACAAAGCTCTTTTTACGCCATGTTCTTTTGCAATTTTTACAAGACAGTCCGCTGCAAAACCTTTTGCTATTCCACCCAAATCCAAGGACATTCCTTTTTGCGAAAGGAACACAGTTTTTTTTGTCGCATCTATTTTGACAAGATTAAAATTCACCAGCGGCAGCAGTTCTTCTATTTCTTTGTGCGAAGGCACCCGTGGATTTTCACCACCAATGTTCCACAGTTCTACCAACGGTCCGATTGTGGGGTCAAAGACACCGCCGCTTTCCTGTGCGATTTTACAGGCTTGTTCCAAAACAAACACAAGTTCTGGAGAAACTTTCACGCTTTCTATTCCGGCTGCGTTGTTTATGCGTGAAATGTCGGAGTCCGGCAAGTTCACGCTGAATATGTTTTCTATTCGTGAAAGTTCTTCAAACATTTGTCGGTACAGTTGTTGCGTTCCATCTTCATACAAATTAATTGAACAGACCGTTCCCAAGTGCAGCTGTGTTTGAGCAGGCAAAACTTTAGCGCAGGACAATAGAAAAACCATTGTTCCGCAGAAAATGGCAAATGTACAAAAAAATTTTCGTTTCATTCTTATTCAAGTATAAGCACTACAACTCATAAGTGTGCATTTTGCCCTTGCCTTTTACCTCGCAGTCTTCTTCAGAAGAAAAAGAAGTTATTAGTTGTTTTTCGACTATTTTTCTGGTGGCTTCTGTCATGCGTATTCTGCCCGGCGTGCATAGTTTTTCCATGCGGCTGGCTATGTTCACGGTGTCGCCCCAAATGTCGTAGACAAACTTGTCCTTGCCAATTACTCCGGCAATTACAGGGCCAGAATTTATTCCAATTCTTATTGAGAATTTTATTTTAGCTGTCTTGTTGTATTCTTCTAGGTCCTCGTACATTCCCGTGGCAAATTTAACTATAATCATGGCGTGATCTGGATTTTCCATGGGAACTCCACAAGCCGCCATATATGCGTCTCCAATTGTTTTTATTTTCTCTACGCCCATTTTTTTTGCACGTTCGTCAAACCTGGAAATCAAATCGTTCAGAGCAGTTACAATGTCCTCCGGATTCTCTTGTTCAGAGGTCTTCGTGAAATTCACTATGTCCATAAAAAGAACCGTAACCATGTCGAATCTGTCTGCTATTGTTCTTTGCCCTGGAACTTTGAGGCGTTCCGCTATGGATTCGGGAAGAATGCTGCGCAAAAGCCTTTCCGAACGGTCCCGTTCAATTTCCAAGTCAATGGTTTGAATCTGAACCATGGTTTCAAGTTGGAGTTGTCTTGCCTTGTTCACTCTTTCACGAACAATAATTATCAGTATCACAAGGGCAATGGCTAAAGCTCCGATTATCACCCAAAAGACAGGTCGCTGGTAATAGAACGGTTCCCATGAAAACTCAACAAAAACGGGATTTCCACCCCAAATGCCGTCTATGTTCATTGTCGAAAGCAAAAAGCGGTAGTCCCCCGGACGTAGGTTGGTGTAAGAAACAATCCTGCTTTGGGTTGGTTGTGCATAGTCTTTGTCAAAGCCCGTCAGCATGTGCTTAAAGCGCAGTCTTTCAGGTGCGGTAAAACAAAGCCCAACATATGAAATGTCCAAACGTCTGGAACCGGCAGGTATGGAAAAGCCGTTTTCAAAATCCTCTATTTCTTTGCCGTCAAGAACAACGCTTTCTATATGTACCAAAGGACGAATTCCGCTGGATTGATTCCGTACAGGGTCATATACGGTGAACCCGTCAACCAAAGTGAACCAAACTCTGCCAACCCTGTCGAGCATGCTTAACGCTGTTGAGTTAACCCCGGCAGTACGGATTCCGTCGTTTTGGTTGTAAAACTTTGCGTCCACTGTCCTTCGTTTGCCTTCTGCCAATTCATTCAAGTCCGCCAAAGAAACAGAAGAAATTCCGGTATTGCTTGTCATCCACACGGTATTGGAGTTGTCGATTACCATTTGGAACACAGAACTTGTCCCAAGACCTTCTGTTTGGGTGTAATTGCAAAAAGACTTTTCATCGCTTTCGGAAACCAAGGAATCTGTCTGTTTCTCATAACGGGTGATTCCATTTCCTGTGCAAATCCAATAAACTCCAGCGGAATCCTGCATAATCTTGAATACGACGTTTCCGGCAAGACCGCTTTTTGTGGTAAGTCTGTCCACAATTTTTTCATCCTGCATTATAAAAATTCCACCGCCGTCTGTGCCAATCCAAACCATGTCTTCTGTGTCTTGGTAAATGCACATGACATATTCGTTGTCTAGCCCGTCTGCCCTGAGGATGTTGCGTATAGAACCATCGGGTTTTATTATGCTAAGACCTGTTGTTGTTCCCACATAAACGTCCCCGTTGGAAATTTCCACAGAAACACGGGTTTTGTCGCCTGCAAGACCGTTGTCTGTGCTCCAGTTTTTTATGCCGCCTTTTCCATAGCGTATTTGTGCGGGTTTTGTGTAGGCATTTACAAGGACATCCCCGTTTTCTGTTGTTGCCACATGCCTAATTCTAAGGCCTTTGCAATATTCCGTGAGTTCATTGCTCACCATTGAGTCGTTGTGAAAACAATACAGTCCGTCGTCAGCCCCAACCCATACAACATTGTTGCTGCCTTCTGCAATGGCGTTCACCGCTACGCCCAAGGATTCCGTACGGAATTTTCCAATGCTGATTTTTTCTATTCCGGCTGTGTCCGTGGCCACCCAGATATTGTTTTCCCTGTCTTCTATTATTTTGTTTATGGAGTTGTTTTGAAAAGTTGAGCTTATCGCAAACTCCTCAAAAAAACCGTCATGGTAAAGGACAATTCCCTTTTCCGTTCCAAACCAGATTGAACCAGACGAATCCTGGCAAATCGTCCAGCAGGAAACAGAATCCAAAACTGTATTTGTAGGGACTTTCTGCACAATGCCGTTTCTTATGCGGAATATGCCGTCGGAACCTGTTCCAAGCCAAATTGTCCCCAAATTGTCTTGGGAAATAGTTGTCACATATGAATTTATCTGTTCGTCCAAATCCGTATAGCGGTAAAAAGAACTGCCTTGATAATAGTACAAACCGTTTATGTTCTGGGTAAGAACCCAAACACGACCGGCGGTGTCGCAAAAAAGTTGTTCAACCATGACATTTTTTATGCCTATGTTGTTTGTGTCGGCAGGGACAAAGACAGATTCATCCGGGGTGACATAACATATGCCGGACGCTGTTCCTATCCAAATGTTGCCTTCCTTGTCTTCCGTGAAAGAACGGATTGAATTGTTGGGAATGCCTTCAGAGGTTTTGAACAGTTTTTTTTCGGTGGAAGAAATTTTTGCGACCCCTTCGTCGTTGGAACCAACCCATAAATTACCGGCAGAGTCTTGTAAGAGGGCTCTGGCAGAAACAAAGTCACATTCCGTGTCGGACTCTTTGTTGAAAAGCATAAAATCAAAGCCGTTGAACCTTGCAAGACCCTCGTAAGTTCCAATGTAAATATATCCGTCGTTTGTTTGGAGAATGTCCGTGGCGCAGTTTCCTGGAAGGCCTTCTACGGTTGTCCATTCCTTTGTTATGTAATTGCTTAATGATGACTGGTAGGCAAAAACCGAGTTAAAGAGTGCAAAACAAATAAGATAAAAAAATATCTTTTTCATGTTTATTTTTCCTTTGTTTATTCCGAAACATATAGTATAATAGTAAAAACAATTTTTCTACCCCTTGAAATGTAAAGTTATTTATACATGGAGGGGTATTCTTTTATTAAGGAGGAATGTATGCGCCCTGTTATTGCCATTGACAAAGATAAATGTGTGAACTGCCACAGATGTATTGCTGTTTGCCCAGCCAAGATGTGCAACAACGGTGCGGGAGAGTTTGTTAATGTAAATCCAGATTTGTGCATCGGGTGTGGAGAGTGCGTAGAAGCCTGTACTCACGGTGCAAGATATGGAATAGATGACAGCGAGGAATTCTTTCAGGATTTAAAAAAAGGAGAAAAGATAATTGCCATTGTGGCACCTGCGATTGCGGCTAGTTTTGACGGCAAGTATTTGGAATTCAATGGTTGGCTGAAATCCTTGGGGGTAAAAGCCTGCTTTGACGTTTCTTATGGAGCGGAACTCACCACAAAATCTTATGTGGAATTCATAAAGAAAAACAATCCCAAGTTGGTGGTTGCTCAGCCATGTCCTGTCTTGGTGACTTTTGTGGAGATTTATAGGCCGGAACTTATTCCTTACTTGGCACCGGCAGGAAGTCCCATGCACCACACGATGAAATGGATAAGGGAGTTCAAGCCGGAATATGCAAAAGCGAAAATTGCGGTGATTTCTCCTTGCTATGCAAAAAAACGTGAGTTTGATGAAATTGGGCTGGGTGATTACAATGTAACGATAAAATCAATAGAAAAGTATTTTGCACAAAACAATGTAAACCTACAGGATTATCCGCAAGAAAACTATGAAACCCCTCCTGCCGAACGGGCCGTTTCTTACAGCACGCCTGGAGGTCTTATGAGGACGACTGAACGGTTTTTGCCAGGGGTAAGCAACATTACAAGAAAGATAGAAGGCCATCCTCAGGTTTTTGATTACCTTGCTCATCTTTCCACGTCGATAAAGCACGGAGACTCCCCTGTCTTTCAGCTTGTTGACTGCCTGAACTGCGACATGGGTTGCAACGCTGGTCCTGCAACATCCAACCGGGGTAAGCACCGTGACAAAGTAGAAGGTTTTATTGAACGACGTGTTAAAAAGCAGGCTTTGCTTGCAGGAAACAACAAAAAACCCATAAAAGACAAGGCAATGAACAAATCCTTGAACAAGTTCTGGAAAGAAGATTTGTATGGCAGAACTTATCAGGACTTTTCTAAATATTTTGTTACGACATTTAAAAAACCGACAGAAGAAGAAATCCAAAGTATATATCGCAAAATGCGTAAATTCAAAAAACAAGACATCTTGAACTGCGGTGCTTGCGGCTACAAAAATTGCGAACAGATGGCGGTTGCTATTCACAACAAGCTGAACAAACCAGAAAATTGTGCCCACTTTATGAATATAATTATTGGGGAAATGCAAACCCAGCATCAAGAAGAAATCCAAAACACAATAAACCTTACCATAAGTTCCGTTAGCGACAAGGTTATGACCACAGGGGAACGTGTTCAAAATTTGGCGCAGATTGTAAATTCCATGGCATCTTGTGTAACGCAGTCTTCTGCGGCAATTGAACAAATGGTTGCAAACGTGGCTTCTATCAGCAACATTCTGGATAAAAACGCCAAGGCCGTGGAAGATTTGGCTGGGGCTTCTCAGCGTGGACGAGAAGGCTTGAACAGCGTTGCCCAGATGATTTCAGACATAAAGGCGGGTTCCAACGGGTTGGAAGAAACCAACTCCGTGATTCGCAATATATCCAGCCAGACACGGCTTCTTTCCATGAACGCCGCAATAGAAGCCGCACACGCAGGCGAAGCCGGGAGAGGCTTTAGCGTTGTTGCTGAAGAAATCCGCAAGTTGGCGGAAAATTCAGGCGTGCAGGCAAAGAAAATTTCAAAGGTTTTGAAAGATATAAAGAGTTTGATCGATTCCACGTCAGAAGCCTCTGGTGACGCACAACAGCGATTTGAACAAGTTGTGGAACTTTCCGACCAGGTTAAGCAACAGGAACAAGTGGTTCAACAGGCTGTGGCGGAGCAGGCAAGCGGTGGAACGGAACTTTTGCAAGCCTTGCAGCAAATGAACAGTTTGATGCAAAGCGTAAAAGAAAACTCTGACTTGCTGCAGGACTTGTCTTCCAAGGTTATGGAAGAAATCAGTGCTTTGGCACAGTAAGATGTCCTTTTTTGTTCGCTTGTAAAAAAACAAACGGATTTGCTCATACCCGCTTACAAAAAACGCCCTGCATCATACAAATGCAGGGCGTTGCACCGTAAAGGGAAAAAGTTTACTGTTTAGTGTAAGTTATACTGTAATCTGAACCACTCGCCGGGTAGTTGACGCCTTTGTAGTTGATGACAAAATAGTAGCGTTTTTCTGTGTTGTTCCAAGTAACACTGCAAGTTGAAGTAGAACCGTCTTCCCATGTCAAAGTGTTGCCTTCTATCTTTGTGGTACTTGTTTCGATAGTAGGTACGTCTTCTTCATACAGGGTCAAAGTTAGGAACTTTGAATCGTCGTCATCCTCCCCAGTGGAAATGTTGTACCCTGGAAGACCTTCAGCGTTTGTCGCTTGGTAGTACAAATAATTTTTATCCAAGTAGGTTTGCATGTCAATGTTGTCGCCTAAATAATCAGAGTAAAATTTTAATGTGTCTCCGGATATTTCATAGGGGATATATTCCACACGTTGCATAATTTCTTTAAAGCGTTCTTTATTTTCTTCATAGAATTCATCCCAAGTAATTCCCTCAGTTGTAAGATATTCATTGAGAGCATCTTCGCTTCCCGTAAGTTTAATAAATATCTCATACATTTCTTCACTTGTTGGGAAAGATGAAAGCTCTTCGCCCACGCCAAAATAGTCAATAGATTTGTATTGTAAGCTTAAAATTTTCTTGTTCGAATCATAGGAATAATAATAGTGTTCAGTGGAGGAAAAGGTTTTAGCTGGATCGGTGGTATTTGTATATTCGTATGTATATTTAACCGTTCTATCAGTACCGAACACATATGTTTCTGTATTTGTTTGTCCTTCTTCGGAATCTTCCCATTTCCAAGTGGTTCCGGCAAACTCATCGGTTCCCACTGCTTCTGGTAGATTCCCACCGTTACCGCCGCCCGTGTTGTCGCCACCTGTGTCGCCACCACCGTTGCCGTTGTCGCAGGCAACGAATGCGAATAACACCATCAAAACCATTAGAAAAGGTAGAATTTTTTTCATAATCAGCCCCCTTGTAATTGATGTGAAAACATACATTTTCGGGGGTAGTATATATATATATTGTCAACATTTAGAACGGGTAAAAACGGAAAAATTTTTTTGGGTTCGACTACGCTCACCAATCAAAAAAACGCCCCGCTATCGTCGTGTACATAAAAGTTTTGGAAAAATTTATAATAACTTTACCCTGTATAAAAATATACTGAAAACTTTTACGAATTTTGAAAAAGTTTTC
>JAZSMM010000092.1:0-2332 GCA_045535895.1 Treponema sp. | reverse complement strand
GCACAGGAAGCGACGGTGTTTGGAGCGCATGGAACGAGTATGCAGGACAGTTTACGGTGGAAGTTGCAGAACAGATCCAGTCCTATTCCGTGACAAAAGACAAATTCGATTCTGGAGTGGTGAGCAAAACAGCCCTTGTTGCACCAGAGGTAACCGTGACATACGAACAACACAGCATGACAAGCGGACAGGCCACAATTGCCACAGGAGAAAGCGAAAAAACTTTATACAAAATTGGTAGCGGTGAATGGACGGAATACACCAACGGAATCATTTTGGGCGAAGGCACAAATATAATCACAACAAAGACAACAAAAGAAGGCTGCGCACCCTGCGTGCAGGAACACACGGCAACTATAAGCAACATATGGTACGTGGGTGAAACAGGAAGCGATGACAACCATGGAAAGACAAAAGACAAGCCCAAAAAGACCATAAGTGCTGTTGTGGATTTGGTTGACGGTTTTGCAGAACACAGCGAACCAGACCAAACAGAAAATGAATACGACCAGACCACCACAAAATACAACTGGACTTACACCATATACGTGGTAGACGACATGACAGGAGGTCAAACCATAGATGCGGAAACATACATTTCCACAGACGATGGTAATAGCATACAAACAAACCACAACATCACCGTGCAGGGCTTAGAAGGTGCAAAGACAATAGATGCAACCCAAACCGGCAGAGCCCTTACAATACAAGGATGCAACATAACGTTAAAGGACATTACGCTGACAGGCGGAGTTGCCCCGGAAGAAACCAATCCCTTCGGTAACACTACACAAAACGGTGGCGGTGTATACCTCTCCTATGCAAGCCTTACCTTGGGAAGCGGTGCGGTAATAAAAGACAACACCGCAGCCAACGACGGTGGCGGTGTGTACGTCGATATGTTCGCCAGCCTAATACTAGAAAGCGGTGCAATGATAAAAGACAACACCGCACAAAACGGTGGCGGTGTGTGTACTAGTAATGGTTACCTAGAAATGAACGATGGAGCTATTATAACCAGAAATACCGCAACAGAAAATGGTGGTGGAATATATTCAAATAATACTATAGGAACTGGCGACATAGGTTGTGACAGAATTCTAGGAGGAGAAATTACACAAAACAGTGCACAAGAAGGTGGAGGTGTATACAAAAAAGCTACAGGTTGGCTTGACATCAAAAACGCAACCATTATACAAAATATTGGTGGTGGAGTACATTTGGAATATAATGGAAGCTACACCATGCCCGTTAGGTTTTCTGGCAAGATTACAGTATCAGACAATACTAAAGATAGCCAAACCCAGAATGTATTCCTAAAAGGCAACACAACAATAACAGTACAAGGTAGCCTTGCAGGGTCAAGAATTGGCGTTACCGTGGAAACCCCGCCTGAAAATGCGGCAAGTCCAGTTGTGTTCACTAGTGGCTACAGTAGATACAACAGTGCCTCACCTGCAACCATATTTACATCAGACGACCAAAACTACGGCGTAGCACTTAATGAAGGCGAAGCTGCCATTTCCATTGGTGGCGGCAGCATAAGCGGCATGGTCACTTCCGTGGAAATAACAGCTAAAACTAATACTGTACAACAAGGTGACACTATAACCTTTACCGCAAAAACTCTGGATGCAGATGAAGTCGAACTTACCAACAAAAACCCAAGCAGTTGGGATGTAACCGTATACCACAACGGTACTGTTGTCCCGCCTTCCTCCTTAGGAACGGCAACGGCAGACGTTAGCACATACAATTTCACCATACCAGATAATTGGGCGGATGGAATATACCAATTTAACTTTGCCGTAGAATATGACGGCGTGGAATATTCTGCCGTGGAACAAATAACGGTGAAAAGCCAAACCTGAAATCCATATCAGGCAAGGCAATCCCGCCCATCCGTGCGTAAGGAAAAAATGAAGCCGTGACGTGTAAACGTGTGCATGCAACGTGGCTGCATGTAAACGGAGTGGCAGACCTCCCACAGGAATCGTCCAGCACGCCGTAGCTGAGCCCTCCAAGGAATTGCCTTCAAAAAATTGCTTTCAGCAATTTTTTTTCGGCGTGCTCAGATACGGCGTGTGTCCGCCTTCCTGCTCGCGGTCTGCCCCGCTCGTTTCAATAATTTCATTTCATGTGCGGTTTCCCGTTTTTATCGCACGGCAGTCGGTTTTCCACGGGGCATAGACAGATTGAATGACGACATTTCCCGCCGGCTGCCAGGGTGTTACCAGTCGCGCAAGCGACGTATACAATAATTTCCTTGCAACCCAGACCACGCAAGTGGGCTGACCGCAGCCCACTTTTACGTGTGCGACGTTTTGTTCCC
>JAZSMM010000172.1:0-6530 GCA_045535895.1 Treponema sp. | reverse complement strand
TCTGGCACAACCAGAATTCTCCTGTGGTTGCTAGTATTAAGACAAAGGAAGATGCATTGGCCTTGATGGATGAATACATTGAAACTGTTATGACCCGTTATAAAGGAAAGATAAAGGAATATGATGTTGTAAACGAGATGTTCAATGAAGACGGTTCATTCCGTGACACACCTTGGTACAGAGCAATCGGCAAGGAATACATAGAGCATGCCCTGATTAAAGCGAGGGAAGCGGATGCAGACGCTCTGCTGTTTTTAAACGAATTCAACAATGAAGAAGCCGGACACCCAAAAGCGGATGCTATGTACAATCTTGCCAAAGAATTAAAGGAGAAAGGTGTTCCATTGGATGGGATTGGAATGCAACTACACCTTGACGCTTCTCTTTATTTTAATCCTGATGGAATCAGAGAGAACGTGAGGCGTTATGCGGACCTGGGTTTACAGGTTTCTTTTAGCGAGGTAGACGTACGTATTCCCACTTCCAATCCAGAAGAGTGGCGTGGCAAGCAGCAGGAAGTTTACGAGACTTTGTTACGCATTGCATTGGAAGAACCAAATGTAACAAGTTTTATCATGTGGGGCTTTACAGACAAGCAGAGTTGGGTTCCAAGTACTTTCCCCGGAACAGGAGAGGCTTTGCCTTATGATGCAAAACTAAATCCCAAACCTTTGTATGAAGGAATGAAGAACATTTTGAAAGAATAGTCTAAGTTTAGGCATAAGATATTTTGGAGGAAAATATGAACACAAAAGGATTGGAAGCAGTGGCTGTTTCAGTCAGAAGCCTTTCTATGGATGCAATTCAGAAGGCAAAATCGGGACATCCGGGATTGCCTTTGGGATGTGCGGAACTTGCCGCAGTTCTTTACGGCGAGATAATGAAGCATAATCCTGCGGATTCTCATTGGGTTGACAGAGATCGTTTCTTGCTTTCTGCAGGTCACGGTTCCATGTTGCTTTATTCGATTCTACATTTGAGTGGATACAAGGTGTCTATAGAGGACATAAAGCAATTCAGACAGATTGAATCCCCTTGTCCGGGGCATCCAGAATACGGCTGGACAGATGGTGTGGAAAGTACAAGTGGTCCTTTGGGCCAAGGCATTGCCATTGCGGTGGGGCAGGCAATTGCGGAAACCATGCTTGCTGCAAGGTTCAATACAGCTGAACATAAAATTGTGGATCATTATACCTATTCATTGGTGGGTGAAGGTTGCCTTATGGAAGGTATTTCCTCCGAGGCATCTAGTCTTGCCGGCCATTTGAAGTTAGGTAAACTGATTGTGTTCTATGATGAAAACAGAATCTGCATAGATGGTTCCACAAACGACACTTTCTCCGAGGACATTGCCGCACGTTATCGTGCCTACGGTTGGCAAGTTTTGAACGGTTCTATGTACAACATGGAAGAAATTGCTTCTTTGGTTGCCCAGGCAAAAGCGGATTCGGAACACCCCACATTGATAATGCTGAAATCCGTGATAGGCAATTGTTCCCCTGTTGCCGGAACGTCAAAAGCCCACGGTGCGCCGCTTGGTGATGAAAATGTTGCCAAGGCTAAAGAAGGCTTGGGTTTGAATCCTGCTGAAACATTTTATGTCTTGCCGGAAGCCTATGCGTATTTCAAGGAACGAGGACAGGTGTTTGCAAAAGCCCAGTCCGACTGGAACGCAATGTTTGAGGCATGGTCCAAAGCCAATCCAGATAAACGGGCTGAATGGGATTCCATGCATGCTCTGGAAGTAAAAAATTTGGATTTGCCTGAATACAAGGTTGGGGACTCCCTTGCCACTCGTGCGGCTTCTGGTGCTGCCATTGTTCGTGTGGCCAATGCTTGTTCGGCTTTTGTTGGCGGTTCAGCTGATTTGGAAGGACCAAACTGCACGGCATTAAAAGATTACGGAATATATACACCGGAAAACAGGACAGGAAGGACAATCCGCTTTGGCATAAGGGAATTTTCTATGGCCGCTATAACTGCGGGAATTACGTTGCACGGTGGCTTGCGAGGTTTCTGTGCGACTTTTGCTGTTTTTGCCGATTATATGCGTGCTTCTATTCGCATGGCTTCCTTGATGAAGTTGCCGGTTATTTATGTTCTTACACATGATTCCATTTTTGTTGGTGAAGATGGACCTACGCATCAACCGATAGAAACCGTTTCTTGCCTGAGAGGAATTCCTGGTGTACAGGTACTACGTCCCGGTGATGCGGAAGAATCCAATATGGCATGGCAGATGGCTATAAACACAAAAGACCATCCTGTGTGTCTTCTTTTCTCTAGGCAGAATCTTGTTGTATATGAAAAGGATGACCCGGACTGGAAGAATACCGTCAAATGCGGCGCTTACGTTGTTCAAAAAGGTTCGGACAATCCAGATGTAACGATTCTTGCGACAGGGTCGGAAGTTGGCATGGCGTTGGAAGCCGCCAAACTTGTGCCGAACAAGTGCATTCGTGTTGTTTCTGTTATTGACCGTGAACTTTTTGCTTCTCAGCCGAAAGAGTTGCGTTCCACAATAATAGGTAATACCAAGAGGACTGTCGTTGCGGAAGCTGGAATAAAAATGGGATGGGAAGGATTTGTTTGCGATTCCAAGGACTTGTTCTGTTTGAACGAATTTGGCGTGTCTGGTCCAGCGAACAAGGTTGCAGAGCACATGGGATTTACAGCAGAAAAATTGGCTAAGATTCTCTGATTTTTGCAACATTTCGCTGCATAATCATAACCGCCGTTGGCTTTTTGGGTTTAACGGCGGTTTTTTATGCTTTTTGTTGGGAAACTTTATTGCTTGGCTTGGCTCTTCTTGCACGTATTCCGCACACAGCCATTAGGATTATTCCGCCTACGACCATCAATAAACAAAGTATTTGCCCTGTTGAAATGTTGAGTAGCGATGTGTTCAAGTAAGTCGGTGTTCCGCTTACAGTTTCTATTCTGTAACCAATGTCTATGTCTGGTTCACGGAAGTATTCTATGACAAAGCGAAACAGACCATAGCCTATTGTGTAAACAGCGGAAAGAAAGCCTGTGAATGGCTTGTGTTTGCGCAATACCCAGAGGATTGTCCATAAAACGATTCCTTCAAAGAATGCTTCGTAAAGTTGGCTGGGGTGTCGCGGCAGGTTCACAAGTTTTTGTCCTTCTTCTATGACCATGCCGGCTTTTTCTGCGAATTCCTGCACCCATGGAATTGAAGAAGAAAATTTTTGTGCGTTGGGGAAAACCATGCCCCAAGGTACAGTGGTGATTCTTCCAAAAAGTTCACCGTTCAAAAAATTGCCGATTCTACCGAATGTATAACCCAATGCAATTGCTATTACCATTGCGTCAATCCATTGTAGTACAGGTCGTTTTTTTCTGATGCACCAAAAAATCATCCCAAACAGTCCGCCTATAAAGCCTCCATGGTATGACATCCCCGCAAGTCCCGTGAAATTGCCTGCCTGGTCAAAAGGCCAGAATATAAGCCACGGTTTTTTCCAGTATATGCCGGATGTGTCATATACAAGAGTGGAAAAAATCCTGGCTCCAATCAGCAAAAAAACTATTCCCGTTGCAAAAAAACTGAACAAGTCGTCTTCTGTTGCGGTGTAGTCCGATGTGTTTAACGCACCTTCTTTTAACAACCGGCGCATTACAAGAAACGCCGTGCCAAAGGCGAATATGTACATCAGACCGTACCAACGTAAAAGACCTAGAACCGGGACACCGGGAAAAATTTCCGGATGAATCCAAGAGGGGTAGTTCAAATAAAGCGGCATTTTTTCTCTTATCTCCTGTTTTTACAGTCTAAAACCTTGGGAATAGGCTTTAACTATTTTTGATTTTAAAAACTGGTTTTCTTTACGCAGCTGTGTTATTTCATATTGCTGGGATTTTATTGTTTCTGCCAAGTCCCCGATGGTAAGTGCTCCAGAACCAAGCAGATCTTCCACATACGACATTTTTGCTTCAAAGTCTTCGGCGGCTTCGGATTCTGCTAACTCAAAACTGTTGTCAAACGACAAAGTTTCTGAAGAAATTATTTTTTCTGCAATTCTGTACACGGACTGTGCCAAAAGAGATTGGGGTTTGTATATTATTATTGGCAGTCTGGAAGCCAACGCTTTGTCTTGTAACGTGTCCCGATAAATCACACCCAAATGGTCCAAATCCAAGCCCAAATATTCATTGCAGGAACGGCGTATTTTCAGGGATTTGTCTGCGTCCCGTGGGTCGTCTATCATGTTGAGGACAAGTCTGGGTTTGAATTGGCTTATCCTATGCTTGAACAGTGCAGCACTGTTTGGGTCTATGGTGGCAATGTTTTCCACCAATTTTGGAATGTACAACTTTTGAAGACTTGCCGCATCTGTTTTAAGGTGTTCAAGATACGCATATGCCTTTGAATTTTTTTTGAAGGTGTTGTACATCATCCTGAATACGGTGTTCTTTAGGAACAGGTAGCCGTTAAGTGTAGCGGTTACGGTTGGGGCTGTTACTACAATCCCTTGCGGAGAAAGCAAAAACATGTCAAGAATCGTCAAGTGTGTTCCTGCACCAAGGTCAAGAATAAGGTAGTCCGCATCCAAGGACTGGAATTTGCGAATCAAGTCATTTTTTTGGCTGATTTTAATTGCCGTTAATCCGGGGATTTCTGAGTCGCCTGGAATGAAGGTCACGTTTTTGTATTCCGACGGGGTTATAATTTCATTGAAGGACGTTTGCCCTGCAAGATATGTTCCAAGACCTTTTTTGGGGGCTTGATGGCCTATTACCAAGTGAAGGTTTGATGCGCCAAGATCTAAGTCTGCGAGAATCACTTTTTTGTCTGCCTGTCCAAGTGCTATCGCAAGATTGGCGGAAAGAAGACTTTTGCCTACCCCGCCTTTTCCGCTGGCTACTGGTATTATCTGCATTGTTCGTTTTCTCCCTGGTCTGGGTTTTCGGGTAAATCTGTTTGGTAAATTTGCTTTTGGAATTTGCACATTCTGATAAAAATCATTGTACATAGTATAGCATCTATGAGCAAAAATATCATCAGAAAAAGAGAGCGTTTTATTGAATAAAAATCATTTAGATGTCCATAAGAAATGGAAAAAGGAATTACGTCCATGCAAAACATGAAAATCCCCGCTCCGGAAAGAATTTTTGTTAATAAATAGAATCTACATAAAACGATGCGTTGATTTGGTTCTTGTGCTTTTGCAATAAGAAAAACCAGAACAATAGGAAAAGCCAACAACGGAACGGCCGCATACCATGAAGCCGGCAGAATATCTATGGAAAATTCAGGACGTGTTGTCAGTATCATAGCAAGGCGTAAAACCTCGTAACCCAAAGAAATTATAAAAACAAAGAGCTTTTTTTTCATACTTATAGAGTACGATATTTAAAGAACTTAGTCTAGCACAAAGAAAAAAAACGCCCCGCATTGAGTGCAGCACCCAAAGGCGGGACGTTTTTAACGCAAGGGAAAAGTGTTGTCTTAGTCCTTGCTTATGTAGTATTCTTCTTTTGTACCATCATCCTCAATAATTATCACATATTTTGTGTTGTCGTCGTTTGTCTTTACAACAGCATCTTCTGGCAAAGTAGAAAAGTCCATTTCTTCTTGCATTTCAGCAAGGTCTTCTTCGCCAAGGGGTACACTCATGGTTGCTTTCAAGCCGTCCCACTCTACAGTTGCTCCTTCAAGCATCTCTTCGCTTTCAGACATCATTGCGGTTTTTTCTTCATCTGACAGTTGTTTTAACATCTCAAGTGCTTCGGGACTGTCTTTTAACATTACGGCGTAATCGACTGTCGCTTTACTGGAACCAGAAGTAAATGTGTAGACACCGCCTTCCGCTGTTGCTTTTGCTGTCATTCCTTGTTGCATTCCCATTTCATCAAAGGACATGAAGGCTTTTACAGTCCAGTTTCCGTCAGAAATAGTTATTTCTGTTTCAGAATCAAGAACTGTGGTACAGTCAGCAAAAGAAGCGGCAACTGTTTCTTTTTCCTTATCAATGCTAGTGATTCCCTCGTCACCGCCACCGTTGCCGTTGTCGCAGGCAACGAATGCGAACAACACCATCAAAACCATTAGAAAAGGTAGAATTTTTTTCATAATTGACCTCCGTAAAAATTCAGGGTCAGTATATATATATATATATATTGTCAATATTTAGAACAGGGAAAATGGAAAAATTTTTTTGGTCCAGCTGTCAGTAATTGGCAAGGAAGCCAATTACTGACAGAGAGTTTTTGCCTTGCAAAAACTCGCTCACGCGACTGGTAACACCTTGGCAGCCGGCGTTGCACCCAGCCATTCCATCTTTCTATGCCCCGTGGAAAACCGACCGCCGTGCGATAAGTAAAAGTAAGAAGCCGCACATGAAACGAAGTTATTGGAATGAGCGTGGCAGACCGTGAGTAGGCAGGCGGACACACGCCGTATCTGAGCACGCCGAAAAAAAATTGCTTTTAGCAATTTTTTGAAGGCAATACCTTGGAGGGCTCAGCTACGGCGTGTTGGACGATTCCTGCGGAAGGTCTGCCCC
>JAZSMM010000018.1:0-1710 GCA_045535895.1 Treponema sp. | reverse complement strand
CTGTGTCAAAACCGGCTTGGTATTCGCCGTAAAGTTCATTCACGTCTTTGATGAACTTGCGGTTGAGCAGATGAAGAGGTATGGTCTGCGGACAAACACGTGAACATTCACCGCAGTCTGAGCAACGTCCTGCAACGAGGAACGCACGGATGATATGGAACATATTTTCTTCAAAAGTGTCTGCCGCAGCTTTTTGTGCAATGCCGGAGTTTGGATTGTCAAACACGCATTGCTCGCAAGAACAAGCCGGACATACGTTGCGGCAAGCGTTGCAGCGGATGCAACGTGAAAGTTCCCCACGCCAAAAGGCAAACCTTTCATCTGGAGACATGGCTTCTAATTCGGAGACCTTTGCAAAACGTTTTTGTGCTGTTTCTGCGTCTAGTTCTGCTTCGTTGCAGCCGTCTAATAATTCGTCGTATGCCATGTGCTTTGTGCCACGGCAAACTGTACAGCGTTCCGCAAGTTCCCCTGTTTCACCTTGTTTCATTCCTTCACACGGAATCCCGACAGCGTGGACATTTTCACGCAAAATCCGGTTCTCTTTTACAAGCTGGTTGAAGCTGTAGGTGTCGCATGGTTTTAGGAAAACAAGAATCTTTCCTTCTTTGCGGCTTTCTTTTATAAGATACTTTGACATATTTGCACCGCAAAAGTCATTGTAAACGAAATCCTTGTCAATCTCTTCCGTACTTTCAAAAACGGCAGGGGTAATGTCGTAGTCAAATAGACCTTTTTGCCAACCCAAAACACGGTTCACTTTTCCGGAGGCTAGCATTTCTTTCGCTTTTGCAAGCATGGCACTGTTCACTGCTTCGTACATCGCAAGTCCTCCAAGCGTTTGTTTTTTCCAAGAGCCGTGATTGTTTCTACAAATTCATTCATTGTTTTTGCGAATTTGGCACCTTCCGCAGCCGAAACCCATTCAACACGAGTTCTTCCCTTTTCTATGCCCAAAAAGTCCAGCATAGAGAAAAGCAATGTCATGCGGCGGCGTGCAAAATAGTTACCGCTAGTGTAATGGCAGTCGCCGGGATGGCAACCACACATAATCACGCCGTCTGCACCACGCTGGAACGCACGCAAAATGAACATGGGGTTCACACGGCATGAGCAAGGCACACGGATTATCTTTACGTCGGCAGGATATGCCAAACGATTTGTTCCTGCAAGGTCCGCCCCCGCATAAGAACACCAGTTGCAGCAGAACGCTACGATTTTAGGCTTCCAAACCTGATTTTCTGTTACTGGCATATTGCGTCAACCTCCGCCATAATCTGTCTGTTGGAAAATCCCTTCAAGTCCATGGCACCGGAAGGGCAAGCGACTGTACAAGCACCACAACCTTGGCATACGGCAGGGTTCACCTTTGCCACATGGCGAATTGCGGTTGTTCTGTCCGGCATACGGAATTCTTTGTCCTCGTAGGTGATTGCACCATAGGGGCAGACCTTTTCGCAAGAAGAACATCCGTTGCACATAAGCTCGTCACTTTGAGCAACACATGGGTTGCCGGTAAGTTTGTCTTTTACCAACAAGCCTATGACTTTTGCTGCCGCTGCACTGGCTTGAGAAACCGTTTCCGGAATATCCTTTGGTCCTTGGCAAGTTCCAGAAAGGAAAACGCCGGCTGTGGGGCTTTCCACAGGACGTAACTTTGGATGGGCTTCTGTAAAAAAGTCGTTTGTGTCCATGCTTGCGGTAAGCATT
>JAZSMM010000158.1:0-1936 GCA_045535895.1 Treponema sp. | reverse complement strand
GAAAGACATCGTGCAGAACTTCAAGAGAATGCAATTATGATGGCAAAAGAACATCCGGAGGATGTTGCAATGCTTATACGTACTTGGCTGATGGAGGAATAAGATGTCTGATGCAGCAAAACCCAAGCCAGCTTCTACCAGTAGCAAAAAAAACAAGGAATTCAAGAATCTGACAGGTCGCCAGAAAGCGGCAATCTTTCTTGTGTCTCTTGGGTCGGAAGTTTCTTCCGATATTTTCAAGCATCTTAGGGAAGATGAAATAGAAACCCTTACTTTTGAGATTGCTCGTCTTGAAAACATTGATTCTGAAATAAAAGACGCTGTTTTGGAAGAATTCCAAGACTTGATGGCCGCCCAGAACTTTATAACCTCAGGTGGTATAGATTATGCCCGTGAGGTTTTGGAAAAATCTTTGGGCAGCCAGAAGGCCATAGACATTATCAACAGGCTTACTAGTTCCTTGCAGGTTAGGCCTTTTGATTTTATTCGCCGTACAGACCCCGCCCATTTGTTGAACTTTATCCAGCAAGAATATCCGCAGACAATTGCTTTGATTTTGGCTTATCTTGAACCGAACAAGGCTTCTGTCATATTGCAGAATCTGCCGGACGAAATACAAAGTGAGGTTGCCAGACGTATTGCAACTATGGACAGAACCTCGCCCGATGTTCTTAGAGAGGTTGAAAGAGTTCTGGAAAAGAAACTTTCCACTTTGTCCAGCGAAGACTATACCGCAGCTGGTGGTGTTGAATCTATCGTTGAGATTCTCAACCTTGTTGACCGTTCTTCTGAAAAATCCATCATCGAATCCTTGGAAGAAGAAGACCCGGATTTGGCGGAAGAAATCAAGAAGCGAATGTTCGTGTTCGAGGACATTGTTATGTTGGACGACCGCGCCATTCAAAAGGTTATGCGTGAGGTTGACGCACAAGAACTGGCAAAGGCTCTTAAATCCGTTGACACCGAAGTCCAGGATAAGATTTTCCGCAATATGTCAAAGCGTGCCGCCAGCATGTTAAAAGAGGATATGGAGTTCATGGGTCCTGTACGATTGAAGGACGTAGAAGAGGCCCAACAGAAGATTGTGTCTACAATCCGCCGTCTTGAAGATTCCGGTGAAATTGTTATTGCTCGCTCTGGCGAAGACGAACTGGTGGTATAATATATGGCAAAGACAGTATTCAGACCTGGAGAAATCAAAAACACTGATGAAAAAATCATGCTCAAGTTGCCACACAGTTTTGAGCCTGAAGTAGAGGAGATTGAAGAAGAAAAAGAACCTGAATACACAGGTCCAACTGCAGAGGATTTGCGTCGTGAAGCTGAGGAATTCAAAATTAAATGGGAAGCAGAAAAGCAACAAATGCTTGCCAAAGCCCAGTCTGAAGCAGACGCAATCGTTGCAAAGGCAGAACAAGCCGCTTTTGAGCAGGTAAAACGCCAAACGGATCAAGCTCAAATTATTAAGACGGATGCTGAGTTGAAGGCCGCAGAAATTGTCAAGAATGCTCAGGAACAAGCCCATACGATTTTATCCGATGCAGAATCCCAAAGGGATCGAATTCAAGATGATGCATACAAAGCAGGTTTTACAGAAGGTCGTGAGAGTGGGTTCAAGGAAGGCAACCAAGAAGCGGAACGTCTTATTGACAGACTGCATGTTATCCTTGACAGGATAATGGACAAGCGGCAGGAGATTTTGGATGGGACTGAGCAGCAGATTGTAGAACTTGTTTTGCTTATGACCCGTAAAATCGTCAAAATCATATCGGAAAATCAACGCAATGTTGTCATGTCCAATGTTCTTCAGGCCTTGCGCAAAGTAAAAGGTCGTGGTGATGTGACGGTACGTGTCAATCTTGCCGACCTCAAATTGACCACGGAACATACCAAAGAATTTATGCAGTCTGTCGAGAATGTAAAGAACCTTACGATA
>JAZSMM010000255.1:0-2574 GCA_045535895.1 Treponema sp. | reverse complement strand
GGCAAGAATGGAGAACAAGGACATGGCTATGCGTCCCGGTATGTTTTTGAGATGCGTCGTGCCAAGAAACAACGCCATGGAACTTCCCTTTTTACCTGAAACAGTTTTGGCACATGAAGACGAGGAAGGGTTTGGTACGGTTTTCATTGTCAGAAAAGGACTTGCGGTGAAAAGGAAGATAAAAATAGAGAAAAAAGCAGACGGATATTTATGGATTTCAGAAGGAATAGAAACGGGAGAAAAAGTAGTGGACAAACCTTCGTCTTTTCTAAAGGAGGGAAGTCGTGTTCAGTAAAAAAACAATCAATATAATTGTTATGATAATGTATACATTTTTGCACTTAAATTTTAGTTGTGCATTGATTACATGGGATGAACTGCAAGTTGGTTGCAGCATAGAACAGGATGACTATTTTTTCTACGCAGAAGGAATCGACCTTGTTTTTTCTTTGGAAGTCGATATTGAAGATTTGCGTTCAGCGGTGACGCTCGAGCGGGATGAAAAAAGCGTCCGGTTCGATGTTGAAGGGGATGGAAGGACGGCTACGATAATACCCGTAGAATGGAGTAAGGGTTCAAAATATCAATTGTCGTTGAAGGGAACTGTTGGCATCGTGGACGGCGGAACTTATGACGTTTTTTTGCAAAGAACCTTCATATACGGGGAAGAAGAAAAAATGTTTTTGTTGGATGAGTCAGCCGCCCCGAAAGACACCATGGACGGACTGGAAGAACCGTTGGTCTTTGTTTTCAATCAAAGTGTCGACAAAGTTTCGTTTTTGGACGGCTTCAGTTTGAACCCTTACACCGACTTGTCCACTTCGTTCAGCGACGACGGTTCTGTGGTCGTGGTACGTCCAAAGTCCAAGTGGTCGTTGAACAAAAGGTATGGATGGACTTTGAGGAACTTGGTTTCTTCAGAAGGTTACAGGCTTGTTCAAGAATACGAAGGCGAATTTGAAACCCTGGACTCTGTGGAACTGCCTCTTTTGGAAAAACTATGCCCTGTGGAAGTCAGGGACGGAATTCTGTACTGGCATGAACAGTCTAAGGTAGACGGACAACTGCGCGACGCACAAGGAATAGGTCTGGTTTTCTCCAAGCCGATGGACTTTGTTTCTGTTTCCAATGCGCTTGCCGTTACACCTGTTGTGAAAGGACAATTGTTGCCGGACAGGGACAATCCTTGCCGCTTTGTGTGGCTTCCATCCCAAAACTGGCAGATTGACACTCTTTACAGTCTTTTGATTGATGATTCGGCAAGCGACACGGAAGGGAAAACCCTGTTTGAAACATCCAAGTGTTTTTTTAAAGTTTTCAACCAGCACTTGGCCATAACCAATATTTCTTTGGACGACAATCTTGTTGTCACGGATTTTGACGACAAAAACCTGGCCTGCTTTTTGCCTCGTTGCTCGGATGGGACTCTCGCATGTGAGGGTGAGATTTGTTTTTCCAGTCCGATAGAACTGATGTCCAGGTTTTCCATAACGGAATTGGTTGGATTCGAGCCTTTATTTCCAATAACAGGAGAAAATCCTGTCATTGAAAGCGTTGATTGGAATGAAGACGGAACGTCGGTAGTGATTAGATGGCGGGGTTTTACGCCAAGCTCCGATACAGAAGAATATTTTTACAGGTTGACCATATTCGGTGGGAAAAATGGCATAAAAAGCATGAACGGGGATTATTTGAAGGAGGATATATGCGTTACCTTGAATATTTTGTAGTGTCTGCTTTTGTATTCTTATCTTTTTCTTGTGGATATATCATACTACCGCCGTTGGAAGTTGTGTCGTGTAAATTCAACGACAACGGAGTTGAGTTGGAATTTTCCAAACCTCCAAAACAATCTTCTTTCAGGTCGGCTTTTTCACTTACAGAAGACGAAAACGTAGTTTCCGGGAACATTGTTTTTTCAAAAACAAAGGTTAGCTTCATTCCTAAAAAAGGAATACGAAAAGACATGGACTACAGGATTGTCATTTTATCTGAGCTGGAAGACGAATACGGCAGATCCATGCTTGAAGATTTTGTCCTTGAACACACAACAAAAACTGATTCGCAGCACCCGGAAATATCTTCGGTTTTCCCAAAAAACGGGCAGGTGGTTGAGGTCGACGACCATATTGATTTCCCTGGTATAAAAATAAATTTTTCGGAGCCGGTGGACAAATATTCCTTTGATGATTCTTTTTCCGTATCACCTTCATTTGATTTCTTTGCTTCCTTCAACGAGGCGGAGGACGTAGTGGATATTGTGCCGACTTCACCTTTGAGTCTTGGAACCAGGTATGTGGTCAAAGTAAGCACGAATTTAAAAGACAAGAGCCGGAACAATATGCAGAAGGAATTCACGATGTCGTTTGAATATGGATGCGACACAACAGCTCCTTCTCACAAAGTGTCTGTAGTGTCAAAAGAAGACGTGCTTGGCTACAAAGATTTGCTGGATGACGCAGTTTTAGGTAATGGGGAGAAGAAAGTTCGTTTGAACAAAAACAGTGTTTTGAAAATAGATTGGGATGAGGAAATCGCAATGGAGTCGGTGAAAAATTTCTTGTTGGTTGAACC
>JAZSMM010000025.1:0-3269 GCA_045535895.1 Treponema sp. | reverse complement strand
TATTTCCTTTATGTATGGGCTGTATCTTATGCTTGCCTTTCCGTTGCTCAAAGGGGCTGCCGCTTTGTTTCCCAAACACGGTTGGCTGGCGCAATGGATTGTTTGGTGTGCATATGATTACGTAAAAACTTTAGGATTTTCCGGTTTCCACTATGGTGTGATGGCCTATTCTCATTGGAGATGGCTTCCAATGATTCAGTGTGTGGATTTGGTTGGCGTGTGGGGGCTGGATGCATTCATAACTTTTTTTTCTGCATGGTTGACTGCGGTTGTAGTGGATACATGGTATTCATATGAAAAAAAATTGGAATGGAAGCATCTCCTGCTTTGTTTGTATTCTTCTGCAAAGCGACACGTGCTTTCCCTTGGGTTGTGGGGATGTGTGCTTGTCGCAATACTTGTTTATGGGTTTGTTTCTCCTGTGGATTATTCCAAGGATAAAACTGTCCAAGTTGCTTTAATTCAGCAGAATTCCGATCCTTGGGTTGGTGGCGTTTCGGCATACCGAAAGGATTTGGATACGTTGATATCACTTTCTGATGTGGCAATCAAGGAAAACCCCGGGTTGAATCTTGTTGTATGGCCGGAAACGGCTTTTGTTCCTAGGGTGACATGGCATTACCAACATAGATACGACCGTGAAAAATTTGATTTAGTAAACAAACTTCTTGAATATATAGACAGTACTCAAGTTCCTTTTGTAATCGGAAACGACCATGGTGTTGACGGGTATACAAGGTTGGGTGATTATGATGTTATTGATTACAACTCCGTGCTCTTGTTTCGTCCAGGTCAAAATGTAATTCCGCCAAACCCAGAAATTTATGCCAAGATGAAATTAGTTCCGTTCACAGAGTTCTTTCCTTTTGAAAAAATTTTCCCAAAACTTTATGAGCTTTTGTTGAACGGTGACACTCATATGTGGGAACCTGGAAAAACACCCGTTGTGTTTGATGTAGACGGACTTAAATTTGGAACGCCGATATGTTTTGAAGATACTTTTGGTTTTGTTGCAAGACGGTTTGTTAATGCCGGTGCAAATGCGCTTGTGAATATTTCAAATGACGCATGGTCAAAAAGTCTGGCCTGCCAGTACCAGCATCTTTCTATGGCGGTGTTTAGATGTGTGGAAAACCGTGTTCCGGCTGTTCGCGCCACGACGACGGGTCAAACATCTGTTATAAATCCAAACGGCAAGATTGTGGCGATGGCTGAACCTTTTGTAGAAACCTATCTTGTGGGTGATGTCCCGGTTAGGGAGAACATGAGGAAAACACTTTACACCATGTTAGGTGATTATGTTGGACTTGTTTTTGTTGTTTTAACAGGAATAATTTTTGTGATTGGATTTACAAGACGAAAAAAGAAGGGGAAATAAATGCATTCTTTTCATATGAAAGACGGTAATGTCACGATTTTAGGTCAAGAGACAGAATTTTCCGGAGTTTTGGAATTTACTGATAATTTGGTTGTTACAGGTAAATTTGAGGGGACAATAAAGGCTACAGGAAATTTGAAAATAGATAAAACAGGGACATGCAAAGTGGATAAAATGTCCGCCGATTCAATTTTAATTTCCGGTGTTGTCACAGGCGATATAGAAGCCGTGTCAAAAGTAGAAATGTGTGGTGGAAGTAAAATTGTTGGAGATGTTACGACCGCCAGGCTTAGAATAGATGACAATGTGGATTTCCATGGGCAGGTAGCTATGTTGGACTCCCTTCCTGATGTGGATTTGTTTGCTATCACAGCAGCTGAATACAAGCAAAACTGTATGGAACAAGACTTGGATGATTAAATAGTTTAATTATGAAAACTACATATTATTTTTCTGATTTTGGTGAAAAATTTGCAGGACATTCCGGCATATTGCAATTGATGGACGACCTTGGAAGACCTCTGCCGCAAGGACTTGTCCCATACAGGCTTGGCGGAGGTAATCCCGCTCGTGTTCCGGAAGTGGAAAAAATGTATCGTATGGAAATGGAACGTATTATGGCGGACGGTGATTCTTTCGAGCGTCTTATTTCCCAATACGATGCGCCCCAAGGCAGGGAGAAATTCGTGAGTTCCATCGCAGGTTTCCTTTCAAAGAAATATGGTTGGGATGTAAATCCGGAAAACATTGCCATAACCAACGGAAGCCAATCTGCGTTCTTTTATTTATTCAATTTGTTTTCAGGAAAATTCTCAGCAAGAGACGGGCATCCTGAAATGAAAAAAAAGATACTTCTCCCATTGGTTCCTGAGTACATCGGATATGCGGATCAGTGTCTGGAACCAGACACTTTTGTTTCCATTCCTGCAAAATGCGAATTCTACGACGACAACACATTCAAGTATTTCATTGACTTTGACATGGTGGAGTCATATCTTGCTTCTCATAATGATACGGGTGCCATGTGTGTTTCAAGACCTACCAATCCCTCCGGGAATGTTCTTACAGATGATGAAATCAAACATCTTGCATCCTTGGCTGCCAAACATGGGATTCCGCTTTTTGTAGACAACGCCTATGGTTTACCATTTCCTAATATTGTCTTTGCAGAAGATGCCACACCTTACTGGGACGAGTCCGTTGTGCTTTCTATGAGCCTTTCAAAAATTGGGTTGCCGACATTGAGAAACGGGATTGTTGTTGCAAGTCCACAAATCGCAAAGGCTTTGTCAAATTTGAATGCGATTGTCGCTCTGGCTTGTGGCTCTCTTGGGCAGGCGATAGCAGAACGTTGTGTGGCTTCTGGAGAGTTGGTTCATGTGGCGCAAAATTACGTGAAGCCTTTTTATTTGAAGCGATCCCGGAATGCGATGGAATGGATTCGCAATTATTTTTATGGTTGCGACTATGCAGTCCATCGTAGCGAAGGGGCTATATTTTTGTGGCTGCTACTAAAAGACTTGGCAATCCCTACGACGGAACTTTATGCGAAGTTGAAAGAACGAGGGGTTGTGACAGTTCCCGGTGAATATTTTTTCTTTGGAATGGAAAATCAAGAAAGCCACGCACATTATAACAAATGTTTGAGGATAAATTATTCTGGAAACCAAGAAGAAGTTCATCGTGGGCTTGAAATTCTTTCGGAAGTTTATAAAGCAAATAGATTGTAACTTTTAGGTAGAATTTATTGGTCCACTGTCTTCCCGTTTATTTTTTCCATAAGTTTTTTACGAGCGGAAAGATAATTCGCCCAATGCATTCTGTCCGTCTCTTTTAGCTCTTGGATGAACTCGTCGTTTAACATTCGTATAACATATTGGTTTTCTGTATC
>JAZSMM010000114.1:0-1917 GCA_045535895.1 Treponema sp. | reverse complement strand
AGTGAGTTACGAGCCGGGTGAACTTGGCTGTGCTTGTTATGACGGCAGAAAAATCGAATATTATTTCAACACCCGTCTTGATGCCCAAGTACATGGAACGGGAGATGTCTTTGCGTCTTCTTTTACCGGGGCTTTTTGTTGCGGCAACTCTATTTTGGATTGTGCTGCCTTGGCCGCTGATTTTGTGGTTGAATCCATGAAAATGACTTTGGACGATAAAGACCACTGGTATGGCGTTAAATTTGAGAAAGCGTTGCCATGGCTTGTTGAACGTATGAAAAAAATGCAAAACCTATTTTAAAAACGGTTTGGATGTTTTCAAAACAGGTTCCATGGTTACGTCCACACCCAGTTTTTTGAATATTTTTTTGTCCACCTCGGAAAGCATTACAGTGGTATGCACTTGGCATCCGTCCAGTTTTGGAAGTTGTTCTATGGCTTTCTGGCAGTTTTCGTCGGTCAAAGAAAGCATTGCAAGTGTTATAAGAACCTCGTCTGTATGAAGCCTGGGGTTGTTCCCTTTTAGGTAAGCCACTTTCATGTTCTGGATAGGCTCTATTGTCGAGGACGGAATCAATTTTACTTCATGCGGAATGTTTCCAAGATATTTAACGGCGTTCAATATCAATGCGGCGCTTGTTCCAAGCAACGAAGTCGTCTTGGAGGTTATTATGGTTCCGTCTTGCAATTCTATTGCGGCTGATATAACTCCGGTTTCAGCGGCCTTTGCCTTTGCGGCTATGGTCACCTTTCTGTCGTCGGTGCTTATTCCTGCCTGCTTCATTAAAAGTTCCAACTTGAATATTTCGTTTTCGTCGGTGTCTCCCAGCACGAACTTGTTTAAAGAGGCATAATATCGGCGTATTATTTCTTGTTTGGATGCTTGGCAACAAACTTCATCGTCTATTATGCAATTGCCTACCATGTTTACGCCCATGTCCGTTGGAGACTTGTAAGGATTTTCTCCATAGATTCCTTCAAAAATTGCCTTTAAGACAGGGAATATTTCTATGTCACGGTTGTAGTTTGTAGTGGTTTCTCCATACGCCTGCAAATGGTACGGGTCTATCATGTTCACATCGTTCAAATCCGCCGTTGCTGCCTCGTACGCCAAATTTACAGGATGTTTTAGCGGTAAATTCCAGATGGGGAAGGTTTCAAATTTTGCATAGCCCGCTTTTATTCCGCGTTTGTTCTCGTGGTAGAGTTGACTCAAACAAGTCGCCATCTTGCCGCTTCCTGGGCCTGGGGCAGTTATGACTACAAGGGGTCTTGTGGTTTCTATGTAATCGTTTTTGCCGTAACCGTCGTCGCTGTCTATCAGTGCTACATTGGACGGGTAGCCGTTTATTTCATAGTGGTAGTATGTCTTGACGTGCAATTTTTTTAGTTTTGCCCTGAAGGCTTTGGCTGCTTCCTGGCCTTTGAACTGGGTTATAACTACGCTGGCGACCATCAAGCCGCGTTTTTCAAATTCGCTCTTAAGGCGCAGGACGTCCATGTCATATGTGATTCCAAGGTCCCCACGCATTTTGTTTTTTTCTATGTCGTTTGCGCTGATTACAATGACAATTTCGGCATACTCCGAAAGCTGCATCAACATTTTGAGTTTGCTGTCGGGTTCAAATCCAGGTAGCACGCGGGAGGCATGGTAGTCGTCAAAAAGTTTTCCGCCGAATTCCAAGTACAATTTGTCGCCGAATTGGGATATGCGTTCTTTGATGTGTTCCGATTGTATTTTCAAGTATTTTTCATTGTCAAAACCGTATTTCATAACGGAATGGGATTATATCTTTTTTTGTGTTTTTTAACAATCACTATCTTTGTCTTTTTTTGTTTTATACGTTCTTGTTTGCTTGTGCCCGTTTGTGCCGTCCTTGTGTTGCGAATGATTTTAATGTATAATTTCACTCCATG
>JAZSMM010000354.1:0-4705 GCA_045535895.1 Treponema sp. | reverse complement strand
CCACATACAATTTGGACGGAGCGGAAGGAAAATGGAAAAAAAACGTGCGGAAGGCAATATAAGTCTTGACAAAGAAAAGCAGAATCGGCAGAATCAATCAATCAATCAATCAATCAATCAATCAATCAATCAATCAATCAATCAATCAATCAATCAATCAAAGAAGAAAAAGGTTCGTTTTTGGTAAGTGCGAACGGGTGGTTCGCATAAAAAATAGAGTTGTAATAAAGGCGGCATTGCTGGCGTTGCTTGTCTTTGCGGCGAGCGGCTGCAACGACAACCTCTTGAGACCCAAGGCGGAAAAAGCCAAGGCGGAAGTAACCAAGACAGAAAGCAAATTGTACAGGGTAGAAGGATATTTTGAACAGAAAGGAGCGTTCCCTGCCGCATTCAATTCCACGGCGGAAGGACAAAACGCAAGAACTGCCATGCCCAACATGACAGGGATAGAATACAGCATAAAGGCTGAAAACGGAACTACAACATACTCCAGTGATAATTCAGGCAACATTGAAATAGACGGCACATTCTTTAAGCTGGCGTTGCCGCAAGGAACGTGGGCCATTACGGTGGAAGGGAAACTGCTCGATTCTACAAGTGCATGCGTTGTAGGAAGTACAGAAGTGACGTTGAGTGCCGAAAACCCGGTTGCACAGGTGAACATAGCCGTAAAACCCAGCACGGAGGGAACAGGCAGTGTAGCCCTTGACGTGGGCGTGGAAGACGACAGCGGAATAAACGGAGTTAAATGGACGCTGCCCGACCTAGCTAATCGGAGCAATTTTATCAACTTTACGAACAATTCCGCCACAATCAATCTGCAAGATATAGAATCCGGGTCTTACACGCTGGTGATGGAGTTCTATTGCGGAAGCAGCGGAGACGATGAAGGGCAGCTTTTGTACATGGTGCGTGAGTCCGTGAACGTGTTCGACGGAGCGACAACGGACACTTGGAGCGGCAACTCGCCGTATCTTAGGGACGGTATATTCACCGTGAGGAAAGAACTAGTAGAAACCTTCGCCCAGACCACGTTCTACGTGAGTTCAGACGGAAACGACAGCAACAGCGGTTCGTTGCCTTCCTTGCCGTTTGCGACCATACAAAAGGCCGTGGACAAGGCAGTCGCCATGAACGCCGTCCTTCCGTCAGGTGAAGATACGCCCTACAGGATATTGCTTTTGAGCGATGTGGAAAGCGATGGCACAGCTTTTTCTGCCGACAACAACAACGCCTTTGTGAACATAACTCCCGCAGAATCCCTTTATCTGGTGATAGAGCCGTATAAGATTGAAGCAGCCACCGCCACCATAGACGCGAACGGGAAAGGGCGAGTGATGTACATCGGAGAAAACGCCAAGGTGACGATGAACAGTTTGACAATAACAGGCGGGCATATCACTGCTGATGATGATAATAATAGCGGAGGCGGAATTTATTCAGAAGGGAATTGTATTTTTAGTTCATGTATTGTTTCAGACAACACGGCAACTTATGGAGGTGGATTGAATTTTTCCCCAGCCTCAAATGATGAAGGCGGGAACAAACTAGAACTTACAAACTGCACGATAGAAAACAACACCGCAGAGGGTGATGGTGGTGGAATTTGTTTTAGCCCAATATCTGGGTCGAACGTGGTCACTCCCACTATACTAAAACTTACAGACTGCACGATAAGAGGTAACACGGCAACTCGTAATAGTGGTAGTGTTCATGGTGGCGGAATTTATTGTTCTGGGAAAGCACCAGAAGTTATTTTAGATGGAGGCTTGATAGACAACAACACCGCAGGTTCTGAAAGTTTTCCGGCAAATGCTTATGGCGGCGGAATATACAGTGATGGGGGAACTGTAACAATAACCGGTGCAACCATTTCCGGAAACAAAGCAATTTCAAGCAGCAACCAAGCATATGGAGGCGGCGTTTACAATGCAGGTTCTTTCACGATGGATGGCGGAATCATTGGAAAAGAAATTACTGAAGACGATACAAACAAACAAAGTTGGGAATATGCCGCGACAGAAACTAGCCATTCAAACTACGCCAGCGGCGGTGGCGGTGGAATCTATGCAAGCGGCAAAGTTACTATAACTGGTGGAAAGATTTCTTATAACTATGCACCGAACGCTGATGCATTTAGTGAAGGTCCTTGCTTCCAAGGTGGTGGAATCTATGCAAATTCTGGGTGCACTCTTTCTTTGGACGGAACAGAAGTTTCCTACAACAGTGCCTACCAGGGGGCGGGGATTTTCTGTTGTGGTGCTGGGGATACTGATAGTTACAACACTTCCGATGTTTGCACCATAAAAAATGCAACGATAAAAGGGAACTATGCAAGAACCGTTGGCCATAGCGATGTGGGCGGCGGCGTTTTCTCCAAAAATTACCAATTCAGCATGGAAGGCAGCACCGTTACGCAGAACTTTTCAGGTGACGGCGGTGCAGGCTTGTTTTTGGAAAAAACCATCGACGATGAGGGAATAACCATAAGCATTGGTTCTAGCAAAATAAACGACAACAAATACCATGACAGCGGCTACAAATGGGGTTCTGAAATCCTTTTGTTTGACAAAGCTAGCCTTGACATTTCATCCGATGATGTCGTAATCACAAGCCTTGATGGTGAAACAAAAGGTATTTATTTGAGTGGTTTGACATCGCTAAACCTTTCTGGTTCTGCCTGTATAGACTCTCCTGTGTATTTGGAAAACGGCCGCACCATCACCATAACCGGCGACCTTACAACGGAAGGCACGGTCGCAACCATTACACCGGGAAACTATACGGAAGGCGTGCAGGTGTTGAAGGTGGATTCTGGCGTTTCTGGCGTGACGCTTGACGACCAAGTGGGAAAATTTAATGTAACGCCACAGACGGAGGCGACCTCCAGCACAATTATAAAATGGTATATTAGCCCAGAGGGAAATCTTACAACTAAATTCTATGGGTCAAGGCTAAGCGAGGATAATTACGATGATATTATAGAAATTACGGTAGGTTCTGCAGACGATATGAACAAGATAAGCGAACTTGCTTCGGATGGTAATACTTTTGCAGGCAAAATCATAACCTTGCAGGACAATGTTACACTTGATGAAAGTTATACGCCGATACAACAATTTTCTGGAGAGTTTGACGGTGCAGGATACACCATAACCCTGCCTCAAACTGCTATCACGGCGTTGTTTACAAACGTTAAAGGTAAAAATGACTCCAATCTTGCAGTGGTGAAAGACCTTACGGTAAATGGTGAAGCTACAAAGGCTGGAATTGCCGATGAAGCTACATACGCAAAAATAAGTGGATGCACTAGCAATGTTGAAGTCATAGACACTAACTCAAATATAAGCAGAGTGGGAGGAATAGTTGGTTTTCTTCAGTCGACTTCTACAGTAGAAAACTGCACAAACAATGGTTCAATCTCATCCTTTGTTGATAGTGCGTATGTTGGTGGCATTGTAGGAGGTGTAAATAATGAAAGCCAAATATTAAATTGCATCAACACAGGTAGTGTTTCTGGCACAGGAGATAGTTCCTTTGTAGGTGGCATTGTGGGTTCTGCCTACAATTGCTATGTAGTAAACTGTGGCAACGAAGGTACTGTTACTGGTGGTAGTGGATTTAATATCAGAGTTGGAGGCATTGCAGGAAAAACAGTTGCATCCGGAGGGAGCAAATATGGAATTTACAACTGCTATAACAATAAAAAAGTTTCAACAGGAGCTCATGTAGGCGGAATTGTTGGTTTAATTGATATAGAACAGCGTTATACTGCTAATGTGTACAATACATGTTATTCAGGTGACTCCCTTGAAGGCAGTGGCGGTGTTGTAGGTGGAGTAATCGGTCACGAACTCAACACTAGGGATCCCGGTTCTTCCAATATACAAAATAATTTTTATTACAAGGAAACTTCCAATACTTACTTTGGCATGGGTGGAACAGACTCTGATGAGACAGATAAATATAATTCAATTTCCAGTTCGTCAGACAAATCTACCGACCTTAATGAATGGTGTGAAGGAAACGACAATCAATTAACAGGTATAAATGATGAAGTAATAACTTATAGGGAATGGTTTTACAATTCTGGAGAATCTAAGTATGGATTTATTACTTCGCCCTAACATTCCCACTGTCAGTAATTGGCCTCCCTGCCAATTACTGACAGCGAGTTTTTGCCTTGCAAAAACGTCGCACACATAAAAGTGGCCTCTGTCAGTAATTGGCTTCCTTGCCAATTACTGACGGCGAGTTTTTGCCTTGCAAAAACGTCGCACACGTTACCGTTTGCCGACCTCCGTGTCGGCGGCGGGAAATGTCGCCATTCCATCTTTCTATGCCCCGTGGAAAACCGACCGCCGTACGAATAAAAACGGGAAACCGCACATGAAACGGAGTTGTTTAAACGAGCGAGGCAGACCGTGCTCAGATACGGCGTGCTGGACGATTCCTGCGGAAGGCCTGCCACTACGTTTACATGCAGCCACGGTTGCATGTAACACGGCTTTGTGTTTTGCTTACCGTACGTGCGGGCGGGCGAAATTCACAACCTATATATGCTTTTATCTTCTGCTATGCTATAATCAAGCAATGAAGTTTAATTTTAGGTTGAAGTCTGCTACAGCGTATCTTTTTGTCTACTTTTTTATTCTTGCTGCCCTTGGTACTTTGTTGTTGCGGTTTCCCATTTTTTATAATTCTG
>JAZSMM010000098.1:0-4060 GCA_045535895.1 Treponema sp. | reverse complement strand
CAGCACACTTTCGTTATTGAATGAATTACCTGGCAAAATTCAAATAATCGCTTGTTCCGCAACAATAACAAAACAAACAGAAAAAACAATCGCATCTCTTTTAAAGAACAACCAAACGGCACAGATAAAAACCGTATTGTTGCCACCAGAGGACATATTGAGAAAAAAAATAACCCACGTTGCAATATACAGCGAAAGCAGGGACAAAGCCGACACCTTGCGTCGTCTGCTTGCGGCGGAAAAACCGGCAAAAGCTATGATTTTTACATCGCGGGGAGAACAAGTAGAACAGTTGGCTTCCAGGCTTTTGCACAAAAAGATCAATTGCTGTACTCTGCATGCAAAATCAGACAAAATAAAAAGAAAACAATCTTTGGATCGGTTCCGTTCAGGCAAATGCAATGTATTGATAACAAGCGATCTGGCTGCAAGGGGACTTGATATATCGGATATAACCCACATCATCCAAATGGACTTGCCTTCCAATGAAGATTTTTTTGTCCACAGAGCCGGTAGAACCGGACGAGCAGGCAAAACCGGAATGAACATTGTGATTGGAGACGGGTATGAGATGAATCAGTTAGCCCAATTGGAAAAAAAACTCAAGCTAGTGATATATCCGCGGATACTTTACAACGGGAAATTGATGGAACCTTTTCAAGAATAAGCCAACTTACAACACGGAAAACAAAGTAAGTGCATACACTTTGTCCACACCAGCACATTTAAGAGCAGATGAACACGACTCTATCGTTGCACCTGTGGTCATAACATCATCCAGCAAAACGACTTCACTAGGCAAAGGATGCTTGTCAAAGGCATTTTTTTTTACTTGATATGCCTTGCCCAAAGTTGCAAGCCGGTCGTTTCTGTTCAGTTCCTTTTGTTGTGTAACGGTTGTCCTTTGCAACAATCGATAAACTTTATGACCATGAACTTTAGCCAAATATTCGCACAGTTCGTCCACCTGGTCCCATCCCACCTTTGAGATTTTTCCCGGACGTGGAGGAACCGGCACTACAGGCAAATCGTCTTTGCCCTTGAATTCCGAACGGATTACTTGCGACACCAAAGATGCAAAAATCGAGGACAACTGCCTGACTCCATGAAGTTTCCACAAAGAAAGCAAATCTTTTTTCCAAAGACGATAGCTATGCACACCCAAAACCTTGTCAACATGCATTAAGACAGGTTCTGTACGGCAGCGGGTACAAATGTCAATTTCAGAAACAAGTTCCACCCCGCATGTGTTGCAACGCAGTAATTTCCCTGCCTCGTCAACAGACGGAATCCACCTAAAAAGATATTGTTCTTGACAAGATTTACACAACGGAACGGAAGACGAAAAGCCGTTGCAACACAGGCAAGATTCGCCACCTAGAACAACAGAAAGACTTTTTGAAAGCACATTCCATAAGAATATTTTCAAAGCCATACATATATTTTAGACAGAAATGAACAAAAACAAGCATTTTATAAAAATTATTTTCCAGAAAGTGCTTTTTTCCAACGAGCAATCAACAACAAGGCCTCGATAGGTGGCATTGTATCCGGATTCACGCAAAGAATCTCGTCCAAAACCAGTTCCTCATCAGAAAAGAGGCTTGGTGTATTTTCATTTGCCGCATGGACGGGAAGTTCCTGTGCTTGGGGTTCTACACTCGACATCTGTACCGTCGCAGGATTAGCAGAAGCAGAGGCTTGTATTCCTTGTAACAATTCCTTTGCCCTGTCTATGACTAAAGAAGGAATCCCTGCTAATTGAGCAACATGGATTCCATAAGAATTCGTTGCAGCACCTGGTTTTATGCGTTTTAAAAATATAACCTGACCTTCCTGCTCCAAAACGTCAAGGCACAAAGGAACAAGGCAAGGATGCTGCATTCTAGTAAGTTCGTGATAATGGGTCGCAAACAATGTCTTACACTTTATTTTGTCCAAAAGATACTCCGAAACAGACCAAGCAATGGAAAGTCCATCTTCCGTGGACGTTCCTCTTCCAACTTCATCCATGATAACAAGACTTTTTTCTGTCGCAGAACGAAGAATATTGGCGGTTTCCGTCATCTCAACCAAGAAAGTTGACTCCCCTCTAGCCAGATTATCAGATGCCCCTACCCTGCAAAAAATTCTATCAAAAATTCCTATGCGGGCTCTTTCAGCAGGAACATAGGACCCCGTCTGAGCCAACAAAGCAATAAGCGCAGTCTGTCTCAAGTAGGTGCTTTTTCCAGCCATATTAGGACCTGTGACCAAAGCAAAAAAACGTTCATTGTCAAAATGCACATCGTTTGGTACAAATTCACCAGACGGGAGATGCATCTCCACAACAGGATGCCTTCCTTTAACGATATCAAGCATATCAGAATCGTCTATTTCTGGCCGAACCCAATTGTGAGTTATAGCTGCTTGGGCAAAAGAAGATATGGAATCTGTCTCTGCAATTTCCTTGGACAAAGCAAGCAAATAAGGAACAAAATCCTTTAGTTTGTCCCTTACTTCCAGAAAAAGGTTTTTTTCCGTTTCAATTATCTTCTCACCGGCAGAATTAAGCTCCTGCTCCAGTTCCTGCAAACGTATTGTCGTGTACCTGTCGCCATTCACCAAGGCACGGCGCAAAATAAAATGAGAAGGTACAACTTTTTGTTTGTTTCGTGACAACTCAATATAATACCCTGAAATGCGGTTATATCGCACTTTTAGGGACGGAATTCCCGTTGCCTGTCGTTCTTCTTCTATGTATGTTTCCAATACATCATTAAAATCATTTTGAACCTTTCTATAATGGTCAAGTTCTTTGGACCAACCTTCTTTTATAAGCCGACCTTCTGTCAAAATTGTGGAAGGATCTTCCAAAATGGAAGAATGAACAATATCAATTATTTGCTGTGCCATAGAGACATCAACACCACACATATCATAGGAATCAAGCAAAGACCGCAAAGAAACCCAACTTTCAAGGCTGACACGCAACGCCTGCAAGTTTTTAGCATGGGCTTTGTCCACTGCAATTTTACTTGCAAGACGTTCAACATCCAGGATAGAAGAAAGCAAATTCCTTACAGATTTCAAGAGTTCCCTGTCAGCGACAAAAAAACCAACTTTTTCCTGCCGTCTTCTTATTTTTTCGCAATCCGTAAGGGGAGAAAGCAACCATCTACGTATCATACGTTTTCCCATGGATGTTACGCCATGGTTCAAGGTTTCCAGCAGGGAAAACTGTTCCCTGCCGTCACGCAAATTAGCAACAATTTCCAAATTCCTGCGTGAAGAATCATCCACAACCATGTAATCCGTGTCACGATACACAGATATTTCATTGATATGGGGCAAAGAAGAATTGGACGTTTTTGAAAGATAATCCAATAAAAATCCAGCAGGGGCTACCTCCGGAGAATCTTCTACAAGGGAAAACGAACGTAAATTCGCAGTATGGAATTGCTCTGTAAGCCTTTTGTAAGATTTGTCTAGTGAAAAATGCCAGTCGGGATAATATGACAACGAAATCCCGTTGTACATGGACAGAACTTTTTGGACAACATCGGTTTCTCTCAAAGATTGGGGCAGCAAAAGTTCCCGTGGCATGCAACGCCCCAATTCCTTGGCAAATTCCTCTGCCATGTCAGACAGATTCCAACTGGTGGCAAAAAAAGCCGCCGTGGAAACATCTACATATGCAAAACCAGCCTTCCCCTTTACAAAAGAAAGAGCTGCAAGAAAATTATTTGAAGACGGCTCCAAATATTCGTCTTCAACCGCAGTCCCCGGTGTTATGACTTCCACAACCTTGCGTTCCACAAGGTTTTTCCCACCTTGTGGCAACGTCAGTTGTTCACATACCGCTATTTTTTTGCCAAGTCGCAAAAGCCTTGCCACATACACTTTCATTGCATGATGCGGAATACCACACATTGGTTGTCCGTTTCGCTGTGTAAGGGTCAAGTTAAGAAGCCGGGATACTTCTATGGCATCCTCGTTGAACATTTCGTAAAAATCACCAAGCCTAAACAACAAAACATCATCTTTATGTTGTTGTTTTATCGACTGGTACTGAAGCATC
>JAZSMM010000144.1:0-4285 GCA_045535895.1 Treponema sp. | reverse complement strand
GGTCTCGCAGATAAGTCAATGTGTCTATCAGCCGTGGGTTGTCCCTTTGATGCAACCCGATTGAAGGTTCGTCCAAGATGTAAAGGACACCCATAAGACTGGAGCCTATCTGCGTGGCGAGACGTATGCGTTGGGCTTCCCCTCCGGAAAGGGTAGCGGCTTGTCTTTCCAGAGTTAGATAATCCAGTCCGACATTCTTCATGAACTTTAGCCTGTCTTGGATCTCCTTTTTTATTTGCTTGGCTATTTGTTCTTCCGTGGCGGTAAGCTGTAGATTGTTGAAAAACTCTATTGAATCCCCAACGGAAAGTTGCGAAAGCTCGTAAATGTTTTTTCCGCCCACGGTTATCGCCAAGGCTTCTTTTTTTAACCTGCGTCCGCTGCAAGTTGTGCATATCCGATGGACCATGAATTTTTCATAACTTTCGCGCTGTGCTTCTGAGAAACTTTCCATCTGCCGGTGTTTTATGTCCGCAAAGATTCCCGGCCAAGGTCTGTTGTATACGGAGTGACCCTCTCCGCTTTGCTTGTGGTATATGTAGCGAATCGGTTTGTCGCTTCCGTAAAAAATAACGTGCTGTTGCTCCGGTGTAAGAGAGTCGTAGGAATCCGAAAGTTTAAAGCCGTATTCATCCGCCAAAGCCTGGAATCTGGTCCTTTGCCATGCGGAAGTCGGATTGTATGAGCCGAACGCACCCTCGTCGAACGACTTGGTTTTGTCGGGTACAATAAGGTCAAGGTCGAATTCCATTGTTTCACCTAAACCCGTGCAGTCCGGGCATGCGCCGAACGGGTTGTTAAAGGAAAAAAGTCTTGGTTGTAGTTCCGGAATGGAAATTCCGCAGTCGGGACAGGAATTTTTTTGGGAGAAAAATTGTTCCGTTTCTGTGTCTCCTATGCGGCGGGTTGCGACAAGCATTCCGTTGGAACTTTCCAAGGCGGTTTCAACAGAAGAAGCAAGCCTTTTGCGTACTCCTTCTCCCATGACGATTCTGTCCACTACAATATCTATCGAGTGTTTCTTTTGCTTGTCCAGTTTTACGCTTTCTTCCAGTTCCACCATTATTCCGTCTATGCGGGCACGGACAAATCCGGCTTTTTTGGCATCTTCTATTATTTTTTGGTGTTCACCTTTTTTGCCGTGGACAACAGGGGCGAGGATTTGTATCTTTGTGCCGGGCTCCCATGACATGATTGTATCTATGATTTGGTCTGTGGATTGTTCTCTGATCTCACGTCCGCATTCAGGACAGTGTGGAATCCCGATTCTTGCATAAAGCAACCTGTAATAGTCATAGATTTCTGTCACAGTCCCAACGGTGGATCTTGGATTTTTGTGGGTGGTTTTTTGTTCAATGGAAATGGCAGGGGAAAGACCTTCGATGTAGTCTATGTCCGGCTTGTCCATGCGCCCCAAGAATTGTCTTGCATAGGCTGAAAGGCTTTCCACGTAACGCCGCTGTCCCTCTGCAAATATTGTGTCGAATGCAAGGGAACTTTTCCCGGAACCGGAAAGCCCTGACACTACAACCAGTTTGTTGCGTGGAAGTTCCACATCTATGTTCTTAAGGTTATGCTCACGTGCCCCTCGGACAACGAGCTTGTCGTTTTCTGTCATGTTCTACGTACTCCACGAATGAATAGCATTTTATCGATTTTAGGGACATGTAGCAAGTGAGCGGTGTTTCCAGTTTCTGTTTTTTCACCGTACTTGACGTTAAATCATCTTACCGATAAAGTTGTATCATGTTTGAAATAAAAGACGATGGTATTTTTGACTTGGAAGAAGAAGACTTTGACACTGTTTTGGCTTCTGACATAACTTTTACAGGGGAAATAAGGTTTGCCAGACCCTTTATGATAAAAGGAACTGTATCGGGTTTGATTGATGCTACCAGCGACCTTGTCGTGGACACAGGGGCGAACGTTTCTGCTGACATAAATGCGGATCGTATCCTTGTCCGAGGTAGTGTGGAAGGAAACATCACCGGGAAAAAACTTGTTTTTGTGACTTCAACTGGTTCTGTCCGTGGCGATATTTGCGCCGCGAAAGTTGCCTTGGAACCGGGGTGTTCTTTTTCCGGCAAATGTACTATGGTGAATTAAAATGAACAGAATGAAATTTTTTATGGTGATTTCTTTTTTTTCATTGTTGCCATTTGGTTTGTTCGCACAGCAACAAAAACTTGATGCCCTTAAATTGTATACGGAAGGCAAATATGTGGAGGCTATAGCCGTATGTGAACAAGAGTTGATGGAAAATCCCAACAATCTTGATTCCTATACCGTCTTGTGCTGGAGTCTTGTTCGCAACCGTCAATATTCGGAGGCGGAACAAAGAGCAAATGAAGGGCTGAAAGTGAATGCCTATGACCACCGCCTAGTGGAAATTCTTGCGGAGGCAAAATTTTACCTTGGGAAGAACAGGGAAGCCCTTGCTCTTTTTGAGCGGTATATTTCCTACGTTCCCACTTCCGGCACGCGGATTGGTTCGGCGTATTATTTCATGGGTGAGATTTACATACGCCAAGGCCGTTACCAACATGCAGATATTTCCCTTACGATGGCGGTGAGGATGGAGCCCCTTTTGGACTACTGGTGGACTAGACTGGGCTATGCAAGGGAGATGGCCGGCAGTTATCGTTCTGCGGTGGCGGCATATGACAAGGCCTTGTCTCTGAACGCCACGCAAGGAGATGCTTCCAGAGGTCGGGAAAGAGCTCGTTCCCATTTGTGACATGGATTCTTGTTCCGATTCCGTTTTTTGCGTACATTTTGAAACCTTGGGTTGCCGCCTGAACCAGATAGAAAGCGAGTCCGCGGCAAAGTGTTTTTCCGAGGCGGGTTTTTCCGTTGACATGGAGGCAGTCTCAGCGTCTTGTGAACTTTCTGAAGCGGTTCTGTGCGTTGTGAACACTTGCACGGTGACCGGAAAAGCGGAGCAAAAGGCGAGGCGGTTGATTCGTTTGTTGCTTAGGAAATATCCTAAATCCTGTGTTCTTGTTACGGGTTGCTACGCCCAACTCAACCCAAAGGAAATAGAGTCGCTGGATCCACGTATATGCGTTTTGCCGGGTTCCAGAAAAGATTTGTTGGCTGAATTTCCAAAAAAACTGATGGCTTTTCTTTGTTCTGTACCTGACGGCAGTCTTCCGGAGGTTGATTCCACAGTTGGATTCATTCGTGGTTTGACCAGATGTGTTTCTGTTGAAGATTTGTCTGCAAGATTCACGCCAAAAAATGCGTTCCGTCTTTCCACGGACAGTTTTCTTGTTCACAGCCGTTCTTCTGTAAAAATACAGGATGGTTGCAATAATTCTTGTTCCTATTGCCGCATACGCTTGGCAAGGGGAAATTCGGTTTGTCTTGACGCTTCCTGTGTAGTGGAGCGAGTCCAAAATTTGGAGCGTCAGGGACAACATGAAGTTGTGCTTACGGGGGTCAATTTGTCTCAGTATCGCAGTAAGCACAAGGACGGTTTTGTGGATTTGGCGGGTTTGCTTTCACTGCTAATCGAGTCCACAAATAAGATAAGGTTCAGGCTTTCCAGTCTGCATCCAGAGACGGTGAGCGATTTGTTTTGTCAAATAATACGGAATCCTCGTGTGCAGCCGCATTTTCATCTTTCTGTGCAATCAGGTAGCGACAGGATTCTTGGACATATGGGGAGGTCCTATAACCGTGAATGCGTTCTTGCCGCTGTGGAAAAACTTAGGGCCGCAAAAGAAAATCCTTTTGTTGCCTGCGACATGATAGTCGGTTTTCCAGGTGAAACCGATGAGGATTTTGAGGAAACCATGGACTTGTGTTTGCGTGCCAACTTCTCATGGGTCCACGCATTCCCGTTTTCTCCTAGACCCGGAACAAAAGCCTTTTCCATGAAGCCTGTAGTGCCGCAATCCATTGTGGCGAAAAGGATTTCACGGTTGACGGAATTTGCAATTGAGTCGAAGTGCGCATATATTTCATTATGGAGTGGCAAAGTTGTCACAGCGGTGACGGAGCTCAGCCGCAGCGACCGAAGCACAAAAGGGGTTTGTTCTGTTCCAATGACCCACGGAGTCACAGAGAATTTTTTGCATGTGGAACTTCCGCAAAAAATTCCTTCTGGAAGTCTTGTCCATGTCAGAATAATAGAACCTTTGGTGTCTAGGATTCGCAGGGGCGATGAGTGCGAAGCCACCGCCCATGTAGTCCATGATGAAAAAGGCGTTTTTTGTTCTTAGCGTTTGTTGTTGCTTTTTCTCTTTCGTTTCCTGTCCCAACCAGAGCGTATTTTATGGTT
>JAZSMM010000014.1:0-6332 GCA_045535895.1 Treponema sp. | reverse complement strand
GTGGTAAAATTGTTTGTTCCTTTACCCGCTTGAACAGCAGGTATCAAGGCAATCCCTTCTGCCACAACGGCGGAGAACAATGCGAACAAAAACGAAAGGCCCCATGTTCCTGTTATTGCTACAACTTGCGTCAACAACGGCCACTTGTAGGCGGACATTAATATTGTTCCCCATGGATAGGCAAGAAATCCTGTGGATTTTCCCCATTCATACAAAGTCCATATGACGGCAAACATCAATATCCTTCTGGCTGCCGCCCACGGGTGTGCAGCGATTCCGTGTCTTTCCGCTTTTGAAAGTGCGACTGGAAGGTAAAGGTAGCATCCGAACACCATTCCGATTACACCGGTCCCCACTGCCGAAGCCCCAAGGGTGAAAATCGCAAAGTCACGGAAATTTCCCAGCCAAAAACTGGACATCAAATGAACCAACATGGTGTTAAGTCCTGTCAGTAAAGCCGCTTCTTTGTAAGACGTGGAGTTGCGTATTGCAAGATATAATGGAACCAATGCGAAAAGTCCAAGAAAAGGAGAACCAAAATCCAAAAATTCGTTTTGTATTGAAACAGAAAAAATAAAAGCCGAAAAAATTGAATAAAAAACTTGTAAAATTCTTCTCATTATATTATGATTTTAACAATATTATTGACTTAACGCAATAATGCCAATTCGGATTGATGAATGAAAGAAGTTATAGAAATCCATAAACAAGAATATGAAATTCCCCCAGATTTAATTGTCTGTGCCCCTGGAAGATTCCATCTTGTAGGAGAGCATTCTTGGTTTTGCAAAGATAAAACATTGTCCATGGCAGTGGATTTGCCTGTTTACGTGGCTCTTTCTGCAAGAGACAATCCTTTTGTTAGATTCCATTTTGTCCAAATGAAGGAAAGGAAAAAATACGCATTGTCCGCTTTGAAGTTCAGGAAGGAAGACAGATGGTCCAACCTTGTAAAGGCGATGATATACGGTTTTACTTCTGGCGGATTCGCAGTAGGTGGCATGGACGTGACTATTTGGTCGGATATACTTCCTTCTGCGGGTTTTGGTATAACAACCGCAATAAAGGTCGGAATTGCATATGGGATAAAAAATCTGTTTTCTATTCCTTGCTCTGACACGCAGCTTTTTCAAGCGATTGAACGAGGCAATAAATTCTTTCTGAAGACAGGCAGCTACACGGCAGATATTTTCGCCGCAATGTATTCCCAAGAAGGTTGTTGCGTTCTTACCGACCATACTTTGGGAAGGTATGAAAACATTCCCTTTAATTTTAACGACGCAAAAATACTTCTTACAGATGCCCGTGTCCCAAGAATATCCGTCTGGGATGAATCTTCTGTGATGGAACCGGAGAACGTGCTTCTTTTAGGTGAACTCAAGGAACGCAAGTCAAACGTGTATGGAGGGTGGCGGTACGAGGAGTCTCCAACAGAAGTGAACGAAGTCCTTTCTGTTGTGAACGAGGATATGCGTCGCCGTTTGCGTTGTATAATGCTGGAACATAAATATGTCCTTGATTCCATGACGGCCTTGAAAAACAACGACTTTTCTAAATTCTGCAAGACGATTAGTCGTTCACATGATGCGATGAGGGACTTGTATCTTCTTTCTTGTCCTGAAATAGACTGGCTTGTAAAGCGTGTTCAAGATTTTGATATGACCACAGTGCGCAATCCCAACGGATGTTCAAGGATTACAGGCAAAGGCTTTGGACGTTGTACGTATACCATTCTCAGAAATTCGGATGTTGATTTATATAAACAAAAACTTGTGGAGTATGAGCGGATATTCGGTTTTCATCCATCGTGCTATGAAGTTAAGCCTTCTAGGGGAGTACATATATGCGACTGTTGCTGACAAACGACGACGGTTATGACGGGGAGGGTTTATGCGTCCTTGCAGACGTTCTTTGTGCAGAACATGAAGTCTGGATTGTAGCCCCCGATGTGAACCGCTCCGCAGTGTCGCATTGCATAACCATGACATCTCCATTGAAGTTGTGCCGCCGTTCCGAAAGGCGTTTTGCTTGTTCCGGGGTTCCTGTGGACTGCGTTCTAAATGGTATGGCACTTATGCCTTGTAAGCCTGATGCTGTCTTGTCAGGCATAAACAAAGGTGCCAACCTCGGTACGGATATTTTATATTCAGGTACTTGTGCCGCTGCACGCCAAGCCGCTATTACTGGAATTCCTGGTATTGCTCTTAGCATAGAATCCTTTGACGGAATATGGCGTTATGATGCTCTTGCTAAATTTGTTAATAATAATATCCATCAACTTGTGTCGCTTGCGGAAAAAGATGTTTTTGTGAATATAAATGCCATGTCGGCTGATTCGTATAGCGGTTGGATGATGACTGGCTTGTCTTGCAGAAACTACGGGGACTCAATTCATTTGTACGACGCTCCGGACGGACATTCCTATTCTTTCTTTCAAGGAGGGAATGTGAAAAGCGACGGCGGGCGAGACAGTGATTTTTTTGCGGTGGAACAAGGATGTGTCTCCATAAGTCGTGTTCATGCTCAGCCTGTATCTGCCGATTATAAGACAGGGGATAATCTAAAACTGATCCTGTAGAAAGGACTTTTTATGGAAAAACATATTTCAACTAAGGGAATAAATCTATACCGTGCTGGTAAATATTCAGACGCTCTGGCTTTTTTTCTTTCGGCTGCGCCGGAAGAAAGCGATGATTTGGAAAATGCATATTATATAGGGCTTTGTTATATGAAACTAAAGCGGTATGAAGATGCTTTGTTATATATGGAACAAGTTGTCACTACTATCGCTACAGATGACATAACAAAAGAAAGGATGTTGCAGTGCCGGTTGTTGCTTGCAGTTATTTATACAATGACAGGGCGCAATCGTCTTGCGGATTTTGAACTGAAAAGTTTGTTGGAAACCGGTTACCGCCCTGCCTCTGTTTACGCAGCGATGGCGTATATCGCTTGGAACCAACACAACATAGACACCTGCGTGGAATATTATGAAAGGGTTCTTGAAATAGAACCGGAAAATGTGACGGCGTTAAATGGATTGGGTTATGTGTTGGCTTCTTCAGATAAAGATTTGACCCGTGCTCTTATGCTTTCTAAGCGTGCACTTGATTCCACCCCGGACTCAGCCGCTTGTCTTGACACAATGGGATGGGTTTATTTCAAACTCGGTCTTCTGAAAGAGGCGGAGGGTTTCCTTAAAAAAGCCCAGGAGAAGGACGGTTCCAGCAAGGAAATTGCCGACCACCTTAGGTTGCTTCAAGACAGCATTGATTTTTCCAACGCTACAGGAGGATTGAGATGAAATTTTTCCGTTGTCCTGTTATTTTCGTTTCCATTATGTTTTGCAGCCTGTGCGTTTTTTCTTCTGGTTTTGAATCCGTATCAAGACAGACTTCGGATTCTCTTTTTGCAGAGGAAGAATTTAGGCGTGGGGTTCAATCCTATTATCGAGGTTCTTTCAACGAGGCTGTCCTGATGTTTGAGAACGCTTTGTCCTATCTCCCGGAGGAAAATCTAATTTTGGATTGGCTTGCCAAGGCTTATTATCGTTCCGGTCTGGAGGGAACAGCCTTGCAGCATTGGCAGTTTGCTTCTGATTCAGGTTATGGCGGACTGTTGCTTTCTAATAAAATAGAAATTATAAGGGATCGTCGTGTGACGGGCATACCTGAAATAAGTTCCACCCGTTATGTGGAAGCTGGCTCTTACCCCGGAAAAGCTGGCGAGCAGTTTGTCTACAGTCAACCTGCATCCGTTTTGCCCAACCCGGACGGAACAAATTGGGTCATAGCTTATGGTTCAAACGAGTTGCTTTTGATAGATGTGAACGGTTTTGTCGCAGACAGAATTCGCGGACCGTTGAACGGGTTCGACCGGCCTATGGATATAATTCGTTGTGTTGACGGCAATCTTCTTGTTTCAGAATATTCCGGCGACAGAATTTCTGTTCTGGACAGTCGTGGCCGCTATATCCGTTCTTTTGGTTCTAAGGGAGTGGGTTTGGGGCAAATGGTCGGTCCTCAATACCTCGCTTTAGATTCATCCGGCAATATATACGTAACTGATTTCGGTAACGCTAGGGTTGTTGTCTTTGACAAAGACGGGAACGGTTTGTTCAGTTTTGGAAGAAAAACCAATGATTTTGGTGGTTTTGTGGCCCCCACAGGAATTGCCGTTTACAACGATTTGGTTTATGTGGCGGATGCTGCCAAAGGTGCGATATATTCTTTTGACCGTGCGGGCAATTATATTGGAATTTTGGTGCCGGACAAAACTTTTGTTCGTCCAGAATCCATGCGTTTGAGTGGAGATTATCTTGTTGTGAGCGATTCAAACAGAATTTGTACCGTAGACATGTCCACCGGTACAGTGTTTGAAAATGCTCGCACTGGCAGCGCACCGTCAAGAGTGATATGTTCAATTCCGGATGTGAACGGCAACCTTCTTGTGTCCGATTTTAAGTCCAACGAGATATATGTAATGTCCAGGATGAACGAATTGGTGGGCGGCCTGTTTGTTCAGGTAGAACGTGTGAATTCAGAGAAATTCCCCTTGGTTGAACTTGAAGTGAAAGTGGAGAATCGCCAACGCCAGCCCGTTGTGGGACTTAAAGCAGAGAATTTTTATGTTACGGAAGGCAAGCGTCCCGTACTGGAACAAACCCTTGTTGGTGCTGCGTCAAACAATGACGTTTGTGACATAACTTTGGTTGTGGACCGCTCTGTCTATACCGAAAATTATTCAGAGGCGTTGCAGGCGGCTGTTTTGGAAATTGCTGCGGCAATGAAGGGAAAGGGGACTTTGTCTGTTGTTTCCGCCGGGCAAATTCCTGCGAACGAATATTCAGGTTCCCCGGACAATCTGGGGGATTTTACGCAGTCTGCCTTGAAAACTCCAGTTAGTTCCGAGTGTGCCACGGATTTGGCAATACGGTTGGCTGCCAACGGTCTTGTGAATGGTGAAAAAAAGAGAGCCATAATTTTTATAACAGGTTCTCCTGTTGTTTCCCAAGATGCGTTCAACACATATACGCTTTCTCAAACGAGTGCGTACTTGAACAATAATTCAATAGCTTTTTACACCGTGAATTTGTCACAAGGTGGATTGCCCGCAGAAATATCTTTCCTTACGAACAGCACGAATGGCGGTGTCTTTTATGTTTATCGTCCGGAAGGATTGAGTGGTGTTGTGGAAGATATTATTTCAATGCCCAACGGAACTTATAGATTGTCATATACGTCGTCGTTGCCGACCAACTTTGGACGGGATTTCCTTCCACTTGAAGTGGAAGCATACTTGTTGAACCGTTCCGGACGGGATGAAACAGGGTATTTCCCGCCGTTGGAATAGTCTTGATAATTTAATTTTAAGGAAAATATATGTCACAGTTGTTTATCCCACATAATTATAAGCCGATTTTGTCCTCCAAAGAAACAGAGCATGCTATCGTTATGATAAAGGATTTTTTTCAATTGGCGCTGTCCACTGAACTTAATCTGACCCGTGTCACCGCTCCTTTGTTTGTCCCCAAAGGAACAGGTTTGAACGATGACTTGAATGGAATTGAGCGTGCTGTTTCTTTTCCTGTCAAGGACATGGATGAATGTCCAATGGAAATTGTCCATTCTTTGGCAAAATGGAAACGTGTCAAAGTTTCGGATCTGGGGTTAGAACCTGGTTTTGGTATTTATACTGACATGAACGCAATAAGGGCTGACGAAGAGCTTGACAATGTTCATTCTCTTTATGTTGACCAGTGGGACTGGGAACAAGCCATATCGGAACAAGACAGGACGATTTATTATCTGCAAGATGTTGTAAAAAAAATATATCGTTGCTTAAAGCGTACGGAATTTTTCATATATGATCGATATCCAGCTATAACCCCGACTTTGCCTGAAAAAATCACTTTTATTTTTTCCGAAGATTTGCAGGCAAGTTATCCAGGGCTTTCCCCAAAGGAAAGGGAAAGTCTTGTCGCGGAAAAATATGGTGCCGTTTTTATAATAGGCATAGGAGGACTTCTTGCCGATGGTGCCGCACATGACGGACGGGCTCCAGACTATGATGACTGGAGTACAGAGACGGGCGATGGCCACAAAGGGCTTAACGGCGACTTGATTGTCTGGAATCCTGTACTCAAATGTGCTTTTGAACTTTCTTCCATGGGAATCCGCGTCTCCCCGGAATCGTTGAAAAAACAGTTGGAACAACGAGACTGTACTGAAAGGGAAAAACTTTACTTCCATTCTCGTTTGTTAAGAGGTTCTCTGACGCAGACTATAGGTGGTGGAATAGGACAGTCAAGGCTTTGTATGTATTTTTTACGC
>JAZSMM010000259.1:0-6608 GCA_045535895.1 Treponema sp. | reverse complement strand
TCCATTGCAGTATCGGTTGCGCCGCAGAAACTGCAGAAGACGACAATTTCGAGTCTTTGTACAAACGGGCGGACATCGCTTTGTACCATGTAAAGAGAAACGGAAAGAACAACTACGCTTTCTTTGTTCCAGAAATGCTTGAAGAGGACTACAAGTTCAGAACAAGACAGATGCACTCCATCGTGAACGACATGGCAAAAGACCAGGAAACAAAGCACCTGCTGGAGATTGTGTCGTCCCATTACCCGGGGATTTTCCATTTCAATTTGTCGACCAATTTTTTCCATGTCCTGAGTATTGCAAACATTGCGAAAGATTCCAAAACTTGCGGAACATTGGATGAATTTCACAAGATAATAGAGAAAGACATACACCCGGAAGAAAAGGGAAAAGTGTTGGACGCTATATCCAGAAAGAATCTATTGGAATGCCACGAGCAAGGAAAGCACAGCTTGAAACTGCACTACAACAACACAAACAAAATCGGTTCGGACAAAACAGAGATTGCCATCCAGTTGTTCACCACAAAAGACGGGGATTTGTGTGCGTTTTTGTTCTTCCGTTGGGATTCCTCTAAAGACTAAAAGTCGGTTCATTGTTTATTTTGTTCGCAAGACACTATTGTTGCAATACGATAAAGTCCGTGCAACGTCAACGACTTGTCCACGTCTTGAAAAACCGAAGTAATCGGCTTCAACACGCTGTTCAGTCCACCTGTCGCGATGACTTTTATGTCATACACGGGAATTCCTGTCTTTTGCGCCATATCCTGCTGCATCTGTCCTATGAGACTTTCCACAAGTCCTTTGTATCCCAGGACGATTCCCGCTTGAATTGAATGCACTGTATTTGTTCCCAGACTGTCAGGAGGAGCGGCCAAAGGAACGGACGGAAGCAACGCCGTGTTGTTGAAAAGTGAATTCCTCGCAGTTCCTATACCGGGGGTAATGGCTATCCCTTGTATAAAGCCGGTGGAGTCCACCGCCGTGAAAGTGAGGGCCGTCCCAAAGTCCACTACAATGCAGGCAGACTTGTACCTGCAATATGCCTCCACGGCGTTGCACACAAGGTCGCTGCCGATTTCATGAACTGCTGATTCCGGTATTTTCACCGGCAACAACGGGAAAAGGTTGTGGTCAACGATAATCGGCTTTCTTCCCGTCATGCGCTCAACCAGACCCACAAACTGTCCTATAAGAACGGGTACAACCGAACTAAGCACACAGGAATTGATTTCTACGACGGCAACACCGGCATCCCTAAAAAGAGAGGCAAGGATAGCACTGTATTCATCCCCGGTTCGTCTTGTGTCGCTGAATATCCGCCAGGTATGGACAAGTTCCCCGTTATGAAAAAGAGCCGTCACAATGTTTGTGTTTCCAATATCTATAGCCAAAAGCAATTGAACATTTCTCCTCTAAAAGATATTATAGCGGTATGAGTACGCTGATACAACCCAGAATCCTGAAAGGCTTTCGAGACTTCTTGCCAGAAGCCGAAATAACAAGATCCGACTTGATTGAAAAATTGACAAAGACATTCCGTTCCTACGGATATGTGCCGATTGACACCCCGGTTTTGGAATATTCAGAAATTTTGCTTAGGAAAAGCGACGGGGAAACAGAAAAACAGGTGTTCCGTTTTCAAGACAACGGAGGACGGAACGTGGCCTTGCGCTTTGACCTTACAGTTCCGTTCGCACGGTTCACCGCCGAACACAAAGACGAGCTTTATTTTCCCTTCAAAAGATACCACATAGCAAAAGTATGGCGCGGGGAAAAACCCCAGGCAGGACGCTACAGGGAATTCGTTCAGTGCGACTTTGATTGCGTGGGGTCAGACAGCGCTTCAAGCGACTTTGAAATTCTTTCTTTGATGAAGGCAGCCCTTGCTTCCATTGGAGTGAAGAACATAACAATAAAAATAAGCCACCGGGGCATATTCAATCTTTTTTTAAACCGGTACAACTTAACAGAAAAAAGCGAGGACATACTAAGGATTGTGGACAAGTTGGCTAAGATAGGAAAAGAAGATGTCTTGTCACAGTTGAAAGACATAACAGGTTCCTCCAACATCGCAGAGGACATATTGACATACATCACGGCCCTTCCCTCTTTTGACCAGACCCTTGAGAGAATGGAAACCCTATCAGGCGGTGAAAGCCCTCATTCTAAAAGGCTTAGGGAAATCCGCAACATGATGAAAGCCGCCGGCATTGAAGACACCTTCCAACTGGACCCATCCATAACACGAGGCCTTGACTATTATACGGGCGTGGTATATGAAACCTTCCTTAACGACCTGCCGTCAATCGGTTCCGTATGTTCCGGGGGACGTTATGACAACCTTGCCGGCTTGTACATGAAAGACCGTGTACCCGGTGTGGGATCTTCAATAGGTCTTGACAGACTAATTGCGGGGCTGGAGAAGCTAGGCAAGTTGGAGAACAGAAAAAGTTATGTGGACGCAGAGATTTTTTGCCTAGACGAATCCCTTGCCGACCATTATCAGCAAGTGGCGTTCGAACTTCGCAAGCGGGGCGTTGCCTGCGAAGTGTTCCCCGACCCAAAAAAAATCGCTCTGCAATATACCGTCGCAGAAAAAAAAGGCGTGCCATTCGGCATACTCATAAAACAAGAGGATGCCGCCTCAAATGTATTGACATTGAAAAATCTTGCCACAAGGGAACAACTTGAAGGCGTAACATTAGAACAAGCCATAAAGGAGATTAAAAAAGAAAATGCCAAAGTCAATAGCTAAATTGGTCATAGAAGGTGTGATTGAAAAGGAAAACGACACCTACAAGCAGAAGTGGATTCTTGAAACATTGGAAGCCCTTTCGGAAAAAAAGGACGTGGGGGCTCTTGTCGTGCATATCAATTCCCCTGGTGGAAGTGTATACGAGTCCGACGAAGTTTACGAAGCGTTGCTTAAATACAAAAAAGAAACGGACAATCCCGTGTACGCCTATTTCGCTTCTCTGGCCGCAAGCGGCGGTTATTACATAGGTTGTGCCGCCGACAAAATAATAGCCAACCGTAACAGCCTCACAGGTTCCATCGGAGTGATTGCGGGGCAGTTCATCGACTTGACAGGCCTTATGAAAACCCACGGAATAAAAAGCGAGATAATCCACGCGGGAAGAAACAAAGCAATGGGAAGTTTTTCCGAACCGATAACAGACGAACAAAGAGCCATAATGCAGTCCATAGCGGACGAATGTTACGAGCAGTTCACAGGCATTGTTGCACAAAGAAGAAACCTTCCCATTGAAAAAGTAAGGGAAATTGCCGACGGAAGAATTTACACGGCAAAACAAGCGAAAGAACTTGGACTTGTGGACGACATCTTAAATTTCGAGGATACCGTGGACATGATGAAAAAACTTTTCCCCGAAAAACAGGAAAAACAACTTACGGTGCGCGAATATAAAATGAAGCCCAAGCGGAATTTAATAAAAATGCTAAAAGAAACATCCTCAAACTTTAGCGGAAAAAAAACAAGCGAAAACTTAATCGCAGAAAAACTTGGGAAAAGAAACATTCCTTTCCCGGCATACTACTGCGATTGGCCCGGCGGATTTTGACTAAAAATCATATTTCCATGTTCATAACAGAGCGGACTTCCTTCAACGTTTCTACGGCGACCGTTCTTGCAGATTCCGCACCTTCCAATAAAACTTGACGAATGTAATCAGGACTGGACTCCAACCTTGCCCTTTCCGTGCGTATTGGACGCAATTTTTCATTAAGGGCTTCCGTAAGCATTCTCTTGAGCATTCCACCGCCGCCATCTCCAATGCGTTCGGCTATGGACTCTGGACTTTCTTCCGTGCAAAGAGAAATGAGCATAAGAAGGTTGGCCACCTCCGGCCGATTCACGGGGTCGTATGTTATGTTCCTGTCGGCATCGGTCTTCGCCTTTTTTATCAATGCGGCCGTTTCGTCTTCTGTGGCGGAAAGCATGATTGCGTTTCCACGGCTTTTGCTCATTTTCTGGCTTCCGTCCAGACCGAGTATGCTTGGAGTTTTACTTAGCAACGCCTGCGGTTCCGGGAACACCGCTTTCTTTGGGGAGAATTTCTTGTTGAAGCGATTGGCTATGCTCCTTGTCAATTCCAGATGCGGAAGTTGGTCTTTGCCTACCGGTACAACCGTTGCCTTGCAGAACAGAATATCGCAGGCTTGGTGGACAGGGTATGTGTACATCCCGGCGTTCACGCTTTTAAGGCCTGCAGATTGTATCTCCTCTTTTACAGTGGGGTTGCGGCTAAGTTCCGCATTTGAAACCAAAGTCAAAAAGGGAAGCATTAACTGATTGGCTTCTGGAACATAACTATGAGGATAAATGACCGTGTCCGCCCCCGGCTTTATCCCTGCCGCAAGATAGTCGACCACAAGCTGCTTGGTGTTTTGGGAAATCTCGTTGAAAGCATCGTGGTCGGTAAGAACCTGGTAATCTGCAATCAATATAAAAGTAGGAACACCAAGACGAGACAGCCTGACACGGTTTTGCAACGAACCAAAATAATGTCCTATGTGTAATCTCCCCGTGGGACGATCCCCCGTAAGAACTCTATATTTTTTTGGATTCACCACAATGTCTGCTTCCAGCTGTTTGCTCCTCTCAACGGCTGCTTCATACGTCCCACGTTGTTCTTGTTCGCTCATTTGTTTCTCCTCATCTACCCGCCAACAGCTTTTTTATTTTTTTATACCAAAAATTCCTAAGCCGTTCAGCGTATGCATAAAAATTGTACAGCGAAGACATCGGAATGTCCACGCTTCCTAATCTGTGTATTATAGTTCCACCAAAGCCAGTCTTGAATCTGTACAGACCGTGCATTGGATGTTTTTCATCGTCTGTTGGCGGAATGCCATAAAAATCATATGTCCTGCAACCTGCCTTTTTTGCATCGCATATGGCGGTCCACTGCAAAAGATATGCAGGCATTAGGTTCCTTTTTTCGTTAGCGGATGCCCCGTATAGATACACCGCTTCTCTTGGCGTGAACAATGTGATTATAGCGGCCAAAGGCTGTTCTTCATGGGTTGCTATATACAAGGAAACTTGCTTAGCAGCATCACTGCGTTTCAATAAATCAAGATAATAATCCTTGCTATGAATTGCAATTCCGTCTCTTTGTGCCGTGGTTTTGTAAAGGTCATAGAAAACATCTATGTCATCCTGCGTTCCTTTGTGAACTCCAACACCTTTTTTTTGGGCAAGTTTTATATTGTATCTCCATTTGCTTTTCATGGAGTCAAGCAAAACCTGCTCTGTAGAAGACAAATCCAAAACAACCGTGTCCGGCGGCTGTATATTGCTTGGAGATTTGCGCAACGCAGAACCAACCAAGGTACTGGCATAAGCATCCTTTTCTTCCTCTGAAGTAAAATCCAAAGGAACGTCAAAACGTATGCACAAGGTTCTTTTTGGGAGGAATTTTCTCGCATTAGATGAAAAATCAACTAGAATTTTTGAATATTCTTGGGCGTCCAGTTGTATTTCAGGATTGTTCAACAAATCAATTCCCATGGGAACATAGGCTATGGAGCAATTTCCAACCAAAGGCAAATTGAAATCCCTGACAAGCACGGAACATTCAAAACAAACAGGTCCCTCGCATTTAAATCGCAAAGGCTTCCAACCATGTCCCGCCTTGAAAGCAGCCCAAAAGGAACTTTGCAAGAACCGTTGCTTTTCACACAGCTCTTCCGATTCGCTTTCTACAATAGATAGATTCACGGCTTAGTGAACCCCGCCGTTCAAAGTATGTACAGTTGTAATCTGCCTGCCGTCCACAACAAAAGGAACACCGGAGATTCCAACGACCTTGTCCTTTACACAAATATCCACAACAAAGAATATATCGGCGTCAATTTCCACAGGTTTTTCCGCGTCCACCCTTGCTCCTTCCAAAACAACCGGGGTTCCAGGTTTGGCCCATGGGCAATCAAGAACCTCCACGCACTCTTTGCCGTCTTTGTCCACATAATCGGCTGCAAGAAGCATTCCGCGGCTTTCTATTCCCCGCATTTTCCTTGGCTTGAGATTGTCTGCAATCACAACTGTTTTACCAAGAAGTTCTTCCGCCGTCAAATAAGGAACAAGCCCTGACAAAATAATGCGTTCTTCTCCAGAACCGTCGTCAAGGGTCTCTATGTAAAGTTTGTCCGCCTCCGGATGTTTTTCCACTTTTATGATTTTCGCCGTTTTCAAGGCAATGCATTTGTTGAAATGCTCCACAGGATTTTTTGCTTTAACAGGCTCTTTTGGTTCGATCTTCTTTTTATCAGCAGATTTTGCTTCTGTTGAACCTTTGTCTTCTGCCCTTTCTTTTTGGCTTCCTGCATATCTGGCCCTGTAGGATTCAATTGTCTTTGAATCCATTGTGGAAAAATAAATCTCCGGAGGAGAGACCTTTTCAAGACCTTCACAACAACCAAGGTTGCTCCAATCAAGGCCGTCTTTGGGTGAGTCCTGCCCAGTCACGGAGTCAGCCATGCTTTTGCCAAAATAAGACATTACTTTCTTCGCATAGTGGGGCATGTAAGGATGGACCATTATCATCAAGTCGGAGGCCAAGCGGGCTTAGGAAGACAATT
>JAZSMM010000154.1:0-4877 GCA_045535895.1 Treponema sp. | reverse complement strand
CAAGAAATTCTATTTTCAGTTTTACGTGAAAGTAGAGAAGAATAAAAAATACTTTCTACACTCTATGCCAGCCAAGGTTCAGCGTCCCCGTTAAATGCACAGCATTGGTTTTTACGCTATTCCCATGTTTTGCTGTTTTTGGTATAATAAAACCAATAAATCTCACTTTATTTTTAGAGGCCTACATATGGAAAAGGTAAATTATTTCAATGCGATTCCTTGGAGAGAAGCATTGCTTCAACTTGGTCATTGCCGGTTTATGGCACGTGAAGAATTCAATGACGGAACAAATGCACTGAAAGGAAAAAAAATCGTTATCGTTGGTTGCGGTGCTCAAGGATTGCACCAAGGAATGAACCTTAGGGATTCTGGGCTTGACGTAAGTTACGCCTTGAGGGAATCTGCCATTGCAGAAAAACGCCAAAGCTGGAAGAACGCCGTGGAAAACGGATTCAAAGTTGGTACATACAAAGAAATGATTCCTACCGCAGACTTGGTGGGAAACCTTACTCCGGACAAACAACATTCCAATGTTTTGGAAAACGTAATCCCTTTGATGAAAAAAGGTGCTTCTTTGTGGTACAGCCACGGATTCAATATTGTAGAAGAAGGAATGCAGATTCGCCCTGACATCACAGTTGTAATGATGGCGCCAAAAGGTCCGGGTTCAGAGGTTCGCACGGAATATGTTCGTGGCTTTGGAATTCCCACGTTGATTGCAGTTCACCCTGTAAATGACCCGGAAGGAAAAGGCTGGGCTATTGCAAAGGCTTTGGCTGTAGGAACAGGCGGAAGCCGAGCCGGTGTCCTTGAGTCCAGTTTTGTTGCGGAAGTAAAATCTGACCTTATGGGAGAGCAGACAATTCTTTGCGGAATGTTGCAAACGGGTTCATTGCTTTGCTTTGACAAAATGGTAGAAAAAGGAATAGACGCTGGCTACGCTGCAAAGTTCATTCAGTATGGTTGGGAAACAATCACAGAAGCCTTGAAATGGGGCGGAATCACAGGAATGATGGACCGTCTTTCAAACCCTGCAAAAATTAAGGCAAATGCCCTTTCCAAAGAACTAAAGACCATAATGGGCGATTTGTACCGCAAACATATGGATGACATTATTTCCGGTGAATTCAGCCGTGTTATGATGATTGACTGGGCGAATGACGACGTTAATTTGCACACATGGAGAGAAGCCACAGGAAAAACAGCTTTTGAACAAACTCCCGCAGGCAATGTGGAAATCAGCGAACAAGAATATTTTGACAACGGTATTTTGATGGTTGCCATGGTGAAAGCCGGTGTGGAACTCGCATTTGAAACAATGACAGATGCAGGAATAAAAGCGGAAAGCGCATACTACGAGTCATTGCACGAAACACCGCTTATCGCAAACCTTATCAGTCGCAAAAAACTCTACGAAATGAACAAAGTTATATCCGACACCGCTGAATACGGATGTTACTTGTTTGACAACGCCTGTCGTCCATTGTTGAAGGATTTTATGGCAAAAATCGACACCGATGTAATCGGAAAAGGTCTGTCTGTGAAGGATAACAGCGTTCCCAACCAGGAGCTTGTTCGTGTGAATGAAGAAATCCGAAACCATCCAGTAGAAATTGTCGGAAAAAAACTTAGAGGCTACATGACGGCGATGAAAGCCATAAAATGACGTTTGTTGCGTTGCTTGAATTGTTGAGAACGACGGCTTTTCGATTATAACTAGAGGTGCAAAAAATGAAAGGTATTGAACTTGAAAAAGCCTACAATCCAAAGGATTTTGAAGACAGGCTTTACGCTCGTTGGGAGACAGAAGGATATTTCAAGCCTTCTTCGGACAAAGATTCTCCAATCCACGACAGATGTAAATGTTGCAATCAGAGTACCTATGCCGTCGTAATTCCTCCGCCAAACGTAACCGGCGTTTTACACATGGGCCATGGCCTAAACAACACTTTACAAGACATTGTTGTTCGCTACCACAGAATGAAAGGTGATGATACTTTGTGGCTGACTGGAACGGACCACGCCGGCATTGCAACACAAAACGTCGTCGAACGTCGCCTGAAAAAAGAAGGACTTCGCCGCCAGGATTTAGGTCGTGAAAAATTCCTGGAACGTACTTGGGAAGTAAAAAAAGAACACCACGAAATTATCTCAAAGCAACAAAGAAAACTCGGCAACTCCGTGGAATGGGGTAGAGAGCGTTTTACAATGGACGAGGGCTTGAGCAAAGCTGTTCGTGACGTTTTTGTTACATTATACGAAAGAGGCTTGATTTACAAAGGCAACTACCTTGTGAACTGGTGTACAAGTTGCGGTACGGCTTTGGCAGACGACGAAGTTGAACACGAGGACACGCCGGGGGCAATGTATCACATGTACTATGAAATATGTGACAAAGACGGGAATCCTGTTTCAATTCCCTCTGTAACGCTGGAGGATGGTACTGTTTTTGCCGGTGGAAGCAAAATTGAAATTGCCACAACCCGTCCAGAAACACTTTTTGGCGATACAGCAGTTGCAGTCCACCCGGAAGATCCACGCTACAAAGCCCTTGTTGGAAAATACGTAAAACTTGCCCTGACTGATAAAATCATCCCGGTTGTCGCAGACACTTACGTAGACAGAGCCTTTGGAACTGGCGTTGTAAAAATCACTCCGGCCCACGACCCCAACGACTGGGAGGTTGGAAAACGCCACGATTTACCAATCGTAAATATCTTGAACCCGAACGGAACATTAAACGAAAACGTACCGGCAAAATACCAAGGCATGTCTTGCAAAGAAGCTCGTCCCGTAGTTGTTGCGGACTTAGAGGCTGCCGGACTTTTTAAAGAAGAAGAAAAAATCACGCACCCGGTGGGACATTGTTACAGATGTCACACTGTTGTAGAACCATATCTATCTGAACAATGGTTTGTGAAAATGAAGCCGTTGGCGGAAAAAGCATTAAAAGCTTGGCGTGATGGGGAAATTGTTTTCTATCCCAAAAAATGGGAAAACACATACTGCCGCTGGCTAGAAGGGATTCGTGACTGGTGCATCAGCCGCCAACTTTGGTGGGGACACAGAATCCCGGTTTGGTATTGCCCGGATTGTGGTGAAATGATTGTAAGTCGCACAGACCCGGAAAAATGCCCAAAATGCGGATGTCCCGCCGGCAAACTACAACAAGACCCAGACGTGCTTGACACTTGGTTTAGTTCATGGCTTTGGCCGTTTTCCACCCTGGGTTGGCCGGGAAAAACTGTAGACCTTGACAGGTTCTACCCAACAACGGCCTTGGTAACTGGTTTTGACATCATTTTCTTTTGGGTTGCCCGCATGATTATGGCAGGTCTTGAGTTTACTGGAAAAGCTCCTTTCCACGACATTTACATGCACGGACTTGTTCGTGACAAGCAAGGCCGCAAGATGTCTAAATCCCTTGGAAACGGAATTGACCCGCTGGAAGTTATAGAGGAATTCGGTTCTGACGCTGTAAAATACACGCTAAGCTATATGTGCGCAGGCGGACAGGACGTTTTGATTGACAAAGATTCATTCAAATTGGGAAGCCGTTTTGCAAACAAAATTTGGAACGCATCCCGCTATCTTTTGGGAAATTTGGAAGGCAGAAATCTTGTTCCTGTCAAAAAGTCTGATTTAACGGAATTGGACAAATGGATTTACGGCCGCTTGGACAACGCTGTTCGTTCTGTAAGAAGTGCCTTGGAAAGTTACCGCTACAACGACGGCGCAAGTGCGTTGTACGAGTTCTTCTGGACGGAATTTTGTGACTGGTATGTAGAAGCTACAAAACTTTCTTTTAGGAACGGGGACGACGCAGAAAAAGACAGGGCGGCTTCTGTTCTCTTGAACATTTTGGAAGAAAGTTTGCGTTTGCTGCATCCGTATCTTCCGTTCATAACAGAAGAAATCTACCAAAAATTGCCGTTGCAAGAAATAGTTTCTTCCAGAAAGGCAGCCGGAAAAGAAAGTATTTGTACTTGCGACTACACGGGAATGTTGATTGCAGGTCCTTATCCGGAAATTGACGATTCCAGGGTTGACGCAAAAGTTGCACAGAGGTTTGAAGTTTTGCAAGAGTTGATTCGTTCTGTTCGTGCTTTGCGTGCAGAATGTGGAATCAGCCCGGACACAAAACTTAACGTGGCTTTAATAGTCACAAAGGGAAGCAGCGCAGAAGTTTGTAAAGAAAAAACTGATATTGTCAAACTTTTGGCAGGAATTGGTGAAATTGAGTTTGTTGAAAGCAAAGTTGAAGGTGCGATAGGAACTGTAGGGAACGGATTTGAAGCCTTTATGAAGATAGACGGTTCCATTAATTTGGAGCAGCTTTTGGCAAGGTTCAACAAAGAACTTGCCAATGAAAAATCTTTTGCCGATAAAGTAACCGCAAAGCTGGCAGGCAAGTTTGCACAGAACGCCCCGGCTGAAGTTGTCGCCGCCGAGCGTGAAAAGCTGGAGGCAACCAAGCGACGTATTGAAAAATTGTCGTCGTATATAGAAAGTCTGTAACGACAAGACGGAGGAACCCTGCCATGCAGATGAAAGATCAGGATATGCTTCATCTAAAAGGAATATATCTTGCCCCGTACATGCAACTTGCAACGGCCCTTATAGGAAAACGCCGCCATTCCGGCGGGAATATGTTCCGCCACCAGCTTGATACTATGGCAATTTTGATTGACTACGGCTACATAGACAGCGTTCTTTTAAAGGCGGCGGTAATACATGACGTGGTAGAAGACATTCCCGACTTTAACCACAATTTGATTTTGGAAGTGGACTCAGAGGCGGGGCAGGTATATGACCTTGTGCTTGAAGTTTCCAGAAAAGAGGGTCAGACAAAAAGCGACTTTTTGCGTGGCATAATA
>JAZSMM010000053.1:0-2647 GCA_045535895.1 Treponema sp. | reverse complement strand
CCCATTGTTCCACCGACTATATATAAGTTTTTCATATATTCACCTACAAATTCAGTTTTATCGAACTGTTTTTACATATCCAGTATATCATAAGTCTGTAGCTTTTTCAAATTCAGCGACAAAAAGCGAAAGGAACCTTAAAAGCACCTTTCGCTTTTTATATCTGTTCAACATATTGGAATTTGTTAATTTATTCATGGACAAATGTTACTCTACAATTCTCCATTTCATAGACTCCGCAATAGCATACGACCCCTTTTTTACTTCTTCCATGCTAATATAAACATCGTCCGACCATACAATACGATTCCACTCATCAAATGTAACAGAAGTATGAAATATATCCCCTTGGTCATCTTTTATCTGCCATTCAAACAAACTTTCAAATTCAATTTCCACAACAGCATCCCAAATGCTTGTAACCAATATTTGCAGTATTAACTTGGTTTTATCCGGCTCAAAATAATGACCGTTCTCAATTTTCGATATGCCCTTATGAGTGTACCGAACATCGATGATATACCCATCGTGCAAGTAATTGGTCTTTTCCAGAAAATCCTGTATATCTTTGTTCGTTTTTATTTCGTTGAACACGTTTTCCAATCCCCCGCCAAATTCAGTTTTATCGAACTGTTTTTACATATCCAGTATACCACAGGTATGCGGTTTTTTCAAGTTCAGCGGCAAAAAGCGAAAGGGAACTTAAAGTCACCTTTCGCTTTTTATTTTTTAACTGTTTTTACATATTGGAATTCAGTGTTTTGTTCAGTTGTTTTCCCACGATAGCAAATATCTGTAATGCAGTCCATATACGAGCGTATATCCGCATAACTTTTCTTTGCAAATCTGACGAACTTTTTTCATCGTAGGGAATTTATATGATACATCAATATCCAATTCTTCCGATGTTGTATTTTTCTTGATTGAGGAAACTATTTTGCTTGGAATAATTCTTCCCAATTCCACAATCCAGTCAAACAAACCTGATGGTTTGGCAAGTCCTACGATAATCAGCACCCCATTCTTTGCTAACAGTTTTTTTGCTTTATCAATAGCATTTGCCATATCCATATGATGAATAGATGCCACAAAAATAATTGCATCGAATCTTTTGCTGTTGACCTTAAAATCTTCAAAAGCTGTTCGAATGAATGAAATATTACTGTATGAATTTTTCTTGTTGGCTTTTTGTATGGGAGAATCAGATACGTCTATTCCAAGAACTTCGTTGTCAGAAGTTCTCAAATAAAGAGCGAGAGTTCCGTCTCCGCAACCAACATCAAGAATGCGTTTCCGTTTTCCAACCTTTTTTGAAACCCAACAGTTATAGGCGTAATTGTGATTCCAAGGAGTTACTTGTTTTTTCATTGAACTACCTACTCACCAATAAATTCAGTTTTATAGAACTGTTTTCACATATCCAGTATAACACAAATATACGCTTTTTTTCAATTCAGCGTCAAAAAAGCGAAAGGGAACCTTAAAGTCACCTTTCGCATTTTATTTTTTTACTGTTTTTACATATTGGAATTTGTCAATATTTTATCAGATAGTAGATTACGTATATCCATCCTAACAAGCCGTGGAGAATCGCCCAACCGACGGATTGCCAATTAGTATAACTAATAACCGCGGCGATAACACAGCCAAAAGAGACTCCTGTATTTACTGTTTTATTCGTTTCTACCCGTGGGTTTTTGCTTTTTTCCAACTGTTCTACTTTATATGACAATAATGCGAAATCTTCTTCGTGTGATGAATTATTTGCATCAGGTTCTTTTTCTTTCCCCGAAAGCAATTCGCTGACAGAGATATTCAGTATCTTACACAACTGTTCGACAACGGAATAATCAGGCATATTTTTCCCCGTTTCCCATTTAGAGACGGTCTTATTTGACACCCCGATTTTTGCTGCGAGTTGTTCCTGGGTAAGGTTTAGTTCTTTTCGTTTTGCCGCAATAAAAACACCTATATCTTGTTGGTTCATTGTTATCGACTCCTTTCACCAATAAATATACTCTTTTTGCAAATAACTGTAAATCTCTCATACGGAGAATTTGAGTTGAATTATGACAAATTCAAGTATATCGAACTGTTTTCATATTGTAATCTGTTATTCTGCAAGCTGAGTTAAAGTGTTTCCTGCTATGCGGTATACGGTCCAGTCTTTCATTGGTTCTGCGCCTAATGACAAATAAAAATCTATGCTCGGTTTGTTCCAGTCAAGACACCACCATTCAAGTCTGCCGCAGCCGCGTTCTACTGCTATCTGCGCCAGCTTTTTTAATAACGCTTTCCCGTATCCTTTTCCGCGGAACTCCGGTTTCACATATAGATCTTCCAGATAAATGCCCGAACGTCCCAAAAATGTAGAAAAGTTATGGAAAAACAGAGCAAATCCCACCTCGATTCCATCTTCAAGCGCGAAAATTACTTCTGCCATCTTTTTATCAAACAGCCATTCCTTCAAAATTTCTTCCGTTGCAACGACCTCGTTCGGCATTTCTTCATACTTTGCCAATTCTTTGATGAAGTACAATATCAGCGAAACATCATTTTCTTCTGCAAATCTAAACGTAAATTTTTCCATAATACACCCCGTCAAATTCAAGTTTCATAAGTGTTTATAATTGTCAATCTGCAGCTT
>JAZSMM010000106.1:0-4349 GCA_045535895.1 Treponema sp. | reverse complement strand
AAAAAATTTGAGTTTGCCAGGTGAAAGAATAGGTTACATCGCAGTAAATCCTTCTTGTCCAGATGCAAATGAACTCATTTCTGCCTGTATATTCACCACAAGGACTTTGGGTTTTGTGAATGCGCCCGCCTTTTTTCAGCGTGTCATAGCGCTTTCGTGGAATTCCCCCACAGATTTTTCTTCATATGAAAAACGTCGCAATCAACTTATGGAAATCCTGGACGCCGCATCCATAGAATATGCTGAACCAGAAGGTGCGTTTTACATGTTCTGCAAAGTGCCGCCGGGAAAAAAACAAGATGACGACGGGGATTTTTGCGACCACTTGAAAAAACATAGGATTTTATGCGCTCCCGGAGCTGGTTTTGGTTGTCCGGGATGGTTTAGAATGGCTTACTGCGTGCCAGAGTCCACCATCCTTAATTCAAAGGACGTGTTGATTAGAGCTGTTGCAGATTGGAAAGGTTGATGTTTTTTGCTGAATGCAAGGAGGTTTATTTATGAAAATTTTAATGGTTTCATCAGAGGCTGTGCCATTCGCGAAGACGGGAGGTCTTGCTGACGCGGTTTCCGCCTTGGCAATTATATTGAACAAACAAGGGCATGACGTCCGTATAGTCATACCACGCTATTATAAAATTGACCGTTCAAAACTTACTCCATTGGAAGGTCCTATGGGAGTTTCCGCAGGCTACGTGGAAGCATGGACGGAAGTGTATACCACAACAATGCCAGGAACCAAGGACTTGCCTGTTTACTTCATAGACCATGAGCAGAGTTTTGGGCGTGATGGAATATATGGAACTCCCGCCGAAACCGATTTCCATGACAACCCGTATCGTTTTTCCGTTCTTTGCCATGGAGCTTTTCAACTTTGCAGAAAACTTGGCTGGTATCCTGATATCGTGCATGCACATGACTGGTCTGCAGCCTTGGCCCCGGTCTTGTTGAAATTTGTTGAGCGATATAATGGTTTTTCAAAAACCGCCAGCGTATTTACGATTCACAATCTTGGTTACCAAGGTGTTTACGGAAAGCATAATTATCCTGCCACAGGTCTTGACTGGAACTTTTTTTATGCCGCAGGCTTTGAAGATTGGGACAGAATCAATTTTTTAAAGGCAGGTCTTACTTCTGCCCATATGCTCACAACTGTTTCCCCCACCTATGCCAAGGAGATTCAAACTCCAGAAGCAGGTTTCAGGATGGACGCCTTGTTGCGTTACAGAAGTAGCGACTTGGTGGGAATACTAAATGGAGTTGACACCGAAGTTTGGAATCCGTCTAAAGACAACCTCATTGCAGAAAAATATACGGCAAAGAAAATATCAGGAAAAGAAAAAAACAAGGAGGCTTTGCAACAGCGCATGGGACTTCCTGTTGACTCTAATGTGCCTGTTATTGGAATCGTCACACGCTTGGCAGACCAAAAAGGCGTTGCAGAGATGTTTGCCCCCACTTATGGAAGCATGTACCAAATATGTACGGAAATGAGAGTCCAGGTGGTTGTTCTTGGTTCTGGGGAGAAATGGTGTGAAGATGAACTGCGTTCTCTTGAATCCAAGCTGCCTAACTTCAAGGCATACATTGGTTATGATGAAACTTTGAGCCATTTGATAGAAGCCGGAAGTGACTTTTTCCTTATGCCTTCCAGATATGAACCCTGCGGGTTGAACCAAATGTATTCTTTGCTATATGGGACGCTCCCCATAGTGCATTCCACCGGTGGACTTGCCGATACCGTCCAAAACTACAACGAACAGACCGGCGAAGGCACCGGCTTTATGTTTGACCATTTAACACCGCAAAGCATTTTTGATACGGTTGGTTGGGCTGTTTATGCTTGGTACAACAAAAAGGAGCACATTGAAGCCATGAAACAGCGTGGTATGGCAATGAAGTTTGGCTGGGATGTCGCAGCTTCAAAGTATTTGGAAGTCTACAATCAGGCGTTGAGTAAAATATAATTTATGGAGCAAGGAGATCTTTTGGTTTCCTTGCTTTTTATTTTAGTGTTCCATCATAAAAAAGGAATGAAACATGTTGAAATATATAATAAACTTTTTAAAGTCCCTTAACAGCAATTCCCATCCAGGCGAGATTGCCCATGCCGCTGCTATAGGGGTTTTGTTGGGGCTTATGCCAAAGGACAATGTGCTTTGGTATGTTCTGTTCATTTTTTTTGCCTTTGTCAGAATCAACAAGGCTGTCTATTTTCTTGTTATTCTTGCAATGTCTTCTTTTGCCCATATGACCGACATGCTTTTGGACAAGATAGGTTATATTGTGTTGACTTTTGAACCGACTGTACCAATATACAGGTTCTTGTTGGACATTCCATTTGTGGCCTTTACAAAATTCAACAACACCGTGGTCATGGGAAGCCTTGTGTCTGGAATAATTCTTTATGTTCCTGTCTACATTGTCTCTAGGTTGCTGGTAAAGTTGTGGCGTAGTACACTGGCGCCTATGATTGCATCTTCCAAGATATGGCTTGCGCTAAAGAAACTGCCATTTGTAAGAAAATTGTTTTCCGTTTCAGAAGAAATAACGGGGGTTTTGAAAAGATGAAAAAGAAACAGGATATGCTGAATGAAAAAAAAACTAGTGCTAAACCCATAAAAGAAAAAGAAGTAGGGAAAAACGAAGTACTGCCTGTAGAACCCGAGGGAAGAGTTTTGGTTCCGGCAGCGGAAGAAGCAGAAACCAATCTACCCGCTGTAACAGAAAAACCTGAAAAAAAACTTCCTGCAAAAAAGAAAAAAGAAGCTAAAACAATATCTGTGAAAAAACTTCCTAGACTTTTTCGTAAAAAATATACAGAAAGAAAATACAAGAAAAAGATAACAAAGCATATTTACATTGCAAAAGACAGGGAATTTGTTCGTTCTTTTTTTCAGCCAGTTGAAGGAACAAAAAGACCCACAGTCAAAATTCCTTCCGACACATTGTTCTCAAAGCAGGACACGGCAAGGCTGAAATCGCTTGCAAAACAAATAAAGAAACAAAGGGGACGTGTAAAATGGGTTCCGCTGTTGGCTTGTGTAGGGGTGTTTTTTGTTCTTGTTTCAACCGTTGTGCTTTTCAAAGACGCTTTGATAAAAAAAGGAATGAAAAGCGGTTTGGAGGCCATATTTGGTGCAAGATGCGACATAGCTTATCTGCATCTTGGAATACTTGACGCAAATTTTTCTGTTAGGGGACTCGAGGTAGCGAACAAGAAGAAGACAATGACCAATTTGTTTGAAGTTGGCAATATTACCATGGATTTTGATTTGGTACAGCTGCTTAGAAAAAGGTTTGTGGCGGAAAACCTTGAAATATCCAATGTACAGGTTGGAACTCCCAGAAAGACGGACGGTGCGTTGCCTCCCAAACCTCCCAAGGAACCGTCGGAATTTCAAAAGAAATTGACGGCCTTCGCTTTGGAAAAAAAAGAAGTTCTTAAAGACAGTATTTCGGGAATATTCGCGCAGTACAATCCGGAAACATTGCTTGCTAATTTCTATGACCAGTTGTCTTCTCCGGAAGTCGCGAAAGAGGTTGAAAATCAGCTTTCAATTATCATTCCAGCGTGGAAACTTGTTCCTGACGAAATCACAGCTTCTGTCACAAAGGCAATCGATGATAGCAAGGCGGCGGTGAATTTTGACTGGGCTAGTGTGAAAAGCGACCCCACCAAGTTGAAGAACGGAATAGAGCTTGTGAGCGATGCTCTCAAAAACATTGAAACATTGCAAGCACAGACAGAAAAAACAGTTTCCATGCTGAGAACCGATGCGAACACCGTATCGTCTTTGGCAAACAAGGTGAAAAATGCTGTTTCCGCCGACTATTCTCTTGTAAGTTCTGAAATAAACAAAATTACGTCTTTTTCCATAAAGGAAGACGGAATGAACATTATCTCGTCTGCATTCAATACTATTGTCACTGATTTGCTCGGCGAATATTATCCGATGATTCAGATGGGTATTGCCTATGCAAACGAAATTTCTGCTATGGTGGCAAAATATATGCCGCCTCCAAAAGAAAAGAAAGAGGAAAAGCCAAAGATTGAACGGTACAAAGGCAGAACCATCGACTACCGTGCGGATAAAATCCCTTCTTTTTTGATTCAGCGCGCGCATGGCTCCGGCTCCAATGAGAATTTCGGATTGGAACTTACCTTGACCGATATAAGCAATGACATGGACAAATGGGGCAAGCCGGTTTCAATACAAGCGTCGGCCGTACACGGGGTGATGAGCGACGCATTGACAGGTTCTTTTGACTTGCGTTCCGATAGGCTTGGAAATATGATTGACTTGAAATACAAGTCGGATCGAGCCATGTCGTTCTGTGAGCCAAGG